>NZ_ATLN01000085.1:0-97004 GCF_000416195.1 Pseudomonas sp. CFII68 | reverse complement strand
CAGGGTGTCTAGCGGGCGGGACATACGGCGGCTCCTGAATGGAAATATTTCTCAATTGCCTGGGTGCCGGATGAAAATTGAAAAGTGATAGGGGTGGATGAAAATAATTTAGATTCGTTTTGCGGGTTGGGGCATCCAGCCTGGTTTTGTGCTGAGGCAACAGGCCTCTTCGCGAGCAAGCCCGCTCCCACAGGAGTCCGCATTCCCCTGTGGGAGCGGGCTTGCTCGCGAAGGCGGCTTATCTGAGAAAAGATCTCTCAGGGTTTCGGCGCGGTGCTTGGCCCCACCACCACCCACCACCGCGTGTGATGCTCGATCTGCACCGGCAAGCTCGGCAGCAGGGCCGTCAGGGCCAGGTCGGTGTCGTGCAGCGGGAAACTGCCGGTGATGCGCAGGTCTGCCACTTGTGGCTCGACGCCCAGGTAGCCGCGCCGGTAACGTCCCAATTCGTGGACCAGGTCTTCAAGGCGCGCGTTGTCCACCACCAGCATGCCGCGGGTCCAGGCATCGGCGCCGGGGTTCAGGGCAATGGTCGGCCCGAGGCCGTCGCGGTGCATCAGCACTTGTTGGCCTTCGCGCAGGATCAGTTCCTTGTCCGTGGCCTGGGGATGCGCCGCCACAGCGGATTTCAACACGCTCAGGCGCGTGCCTTCGTCTTCACGCTTGACCAGGAACCGTGTGCCCAAGGCGCGCAGGCTGCCTTCGCGGGTCTCGACGATGAACGGACGCGGGTCGTCGTGACCGGTTTCCACCAGGATCTCACCTTCCTGCAGGACGATGCGGCGCTGCTTGTCATCGAAACGCACGTCCAGGGCACTGTGGGTGTTGAGGTTGATCAGCGTGCCGTCGGCCAGGCGCAGGGTGCGCTGTTCGCCTGTCGCGGTGCGCTGATCGGCCAGCCAGTAATCCAGCGGCAGGTAACGATCGCCGGCAAACAGCGCCAGGCCGATGACCGCGACAACACTGGCCAGGCCGCTGCCGACCTTGCGTATCCGCCGGCGTATGCTGACCCGCGATTGCAGCAACGCGGCGCGCGCCGGTCCGGTGGCCACACTGAAGCGCTGGTCAAGCATGCCCAGCTGTCGCCAGGCCCGGGCGTGTTCTTCGTCGGCGGCATGCCATTGGGCGAAGGCTTCACGCTCCTGGGCGCTGCTCGAGTCCAGGGACAACTGCCAGGCAATGGCGGCATCCAGCACGCTGGCCGAGACCGGTTTGGCATGGGCCTGGCTCATGTCGGCTCACCATAAAGTGCGATGTAGCACTGTCGGATGCCTTGGGCCAGGTATTGCCGTACGCGCGGCACCGAAACCCCCAGGCGCTCGGCGATTTCGGCGTGGCCGAGGCCGTCGAGGCGGTTATAGAGGAAGGCTGCGCGGGCCTTGCTCGACAGTTTGCCGAGCAGGCGGTCGATGGCCTTGAGGTCTTCGAGGATGATTTGCTGTTCTTCCACCGAGGGCTGCTCGGCCTCGGGGATCAGCATCAGTTCGGTGAGGTAGGCCTGCTCCAATGCCGCTCGACGGAAATAATCGAACAGCAGGCCCTTGGCGATGGCCACCAGAAATGCCCGTGGTTCGCGGGGCGCCTTCAGTTCCTCGCGACCCAGCAAGCGCACAAAGGTGTCCTGGCTCAGGTCCTCGGCCCGGTGCGCACACGCCACGTTGCGTCGCAGCCAGGCCAATAGCCAAGCGCGATGGTCGCGGTACAACGCACCAACCAAATCACTGTGGGGGGTGGGGACTGACGACACCTAGCATCACCGACGTTTTAAGTAACGAGAATTGTTCGCGATTGTGGCAGAGGCGGAGGCGGGAAAGCAATTGGCGCTGGTCGGGACCCGATCTGTGGGCCCAAATAAGTCTGTGGGCCCAAGTAGGTCTGTGGGAGCAAGGCTTGCCCGCGATGCAGGCGACTCGGTTTGGCTGTCAAACCAGGCGATGCCATCGCGGGCAAGCCTTGCTCCCACAGGTGAACCACCCGCGGAGCAGAGGGTTTAGAGCGAAGGCGCCTGCTGCCGCCGTTTCCAGTGGCTCAGGCGCTGTTGCAGGTCAAGTGGGCTGTGGATCTGTTGCTGGCGGGCGCGGCTGAACAGGATCAGCGCCAGTTCCGCCGTGGCCAGGGCGTCGGCGCTGGCGTTGTGGCGGTCGAAGACTTGCAGCTTGAACCAGTCGATCCACTCGTCCAGGCCTGACTTGCGCAGATGGGCTTGCGGGCAAAGCATCGGGGCCAGGTCCGCCACGTCGAGGAATGAATGCTGCAGGCGATAGCCCAGGTAGTCTTTCAAGGCGCGCCCGAGCATGTGCGAATCGAACGGCGCGTGAAAAGCCAGCAGCGGACTGTCGCCGACGAACTCCATGAACGCCAGCAGCGCCTCGGCCGGGTCGCTGCCGGCGGCGATGGCGCTGGGTGCCAGGCCATGGATCAACACACTCGGCCCGAGTTTCTGCTTATCGCATTGCAGGGTGCGTTCGAACTGCTGGCTGAAGTCGATGGCGCCGTCTTCGATGACCACCGCGCCGATGGACAGCACCTGGTCCTTGTTCAGGTTCAACCCGGTGGTTTCCAGGTCCAGCACGACCCAGCGTTGTTCCCGCAGGTCGCATTCACCCAAGGCTGAAGCCGTCGGCAGGCGTTCCAGGCGCCTTTGTATTTCTTCGGGCAACATGGGTTGGGCTGGGCGCAACCAGGAAAAAATGCTCACAGCTGATACCTCACGGTCAGGCTGCTTTGCAGGCGTTGGGCCTGGCGCAGGGATTCGCGCAGGATGCGTCGGTCCAGATGGTTGAGGCTGTCGGGGTCGACGCGGTTGGAGTAGGGCAGGTTCTCGCGGGTTTGCAGTTGGTGCTGCTGCATGCGGGTCTGCTGGATGAAGTGATAGGCCTCTTCATAGGCGGCGCCATCGAGCGGTTCGATCACTTCCTTGACGACCAATTGCCGCAAGCGTTCCAAGGTATTGTTGACTTCGATGCCGTTGGCCAGCGCCAGCAGACGGGCGCCGTCGACGAAGGGCGTCAGGCCCTGCACTTTCAAGTCCAAGGTCGCCTTTTCGCCATTCTTGCGGCTGAGCACGAAGTCCCTGAAACGTCCCACGGGTGGGCGATGACGCAGCGCGTTGTCGGCCATCATGCGCTGGAACAAACGGTTGTCGGCCACTTGGTCGAGGATCTGCCGGCGCAGCTGCTCGCAGCCTTGCTCATCGCCCCAGACCACCCGCAGGTCGAAATAGATGCTCGAGCCCAGCAGGTTTTCCGGGGTCGCTTCGCGAATGAATGCCGCGAAGCGCCGGGCCCATTCGGCACGGGACAAACACAGCTCGGGGTTGCCGGCCATGATGTTGCCCTTGCACAAGGTGAAGCCGCACAAGGCCAGGCTCTGGTTGATCTGTTGGGCGATGGGCAGCAGCAGACCGCGGATCTGCGCGGCATGGGCGGCGTCCCGGGCCTCGAACAAAATGCCGTTGTCCTGGTCGGTGTGCAGGGTTTGCTCGCGCCGGCCTTCACTGCCGAAACACAACCAACTGAACGGCACCCCCGGGTCGCCCTTGTCGGCCAGGGTCAGTTCGATGACCCGGCTCACGGTGTGGTCGTTGAGCAGGGTGATGATGTGGGTAATCTGGGTCGACGACGCGCCGTGGGCCAGCATGCGCTCCACCAGTTGGCCAATTTCACCGCGCAGGGCCACCAGATTCTCCACCTTTGGCGCGTTGCGAATGGTCCGGGCCAGGTGCACCAGGTCGACCCGTTGCAGGGAAAACAGATCGCGCTCCGACACCACGCCACACAGGCGATGGTCCTTGACCAGGCAGACATGGGCGATGTGCCGTTCGGTCATGGCGATGGCCGCGTCGAAGGCGCTGTGGTCCGGCGAGAGAAAAAACGGTGCCTGGGTCATGTGTCCGACGATGGCCTGGGAAAAATCCCCGTCCCCATCGGCCACCACGTGCCGCAGGTCGCGCAAGGTGAAAATTCCCACCGGGACTTTCTGCTCATTCACCACCACGATACTGCCGACCTGCTGTTCGTGCATCAGCTTCACGGCTTCGCGCAGCGGCGTGTCCGGGCTGCAACTCACCGGATGGCGCATCGCCAGTTCGCCCAGCCGGGTGTTGAGGGAGTACTGGGTGCCCAGGGTTTGCGCGGACTTCTGCTGGACCTGCTGATTGACCTGGTCGAGCAAGCTGCTGACCCCACGCAGGGCGAAGTCGCGAAACGGGCCGGACAGGGCGAACAGCTTGATGAAGGCCTGTTTGTTCAGTTGGAGGCAGAACGTGTCTTCGCCGGCCCGGTGCTCGGTGCGCGTGGCTCGTTCGCCCAGTAGCGCGGCGAGGGGGAAACATTCGCCGGTGGTGATTTCGAAGGTGGTTTCGGTGCCACCCTTGGCCGAATGCGGACGTTCGCCTATCACCCTGCCTTGCTTGACGATGTAAAAGTGCTCCACCGGGCCGTCGGCTGGTTTGATGATGGTTTCGCCCGGCGCATAAAAACGCAGCAGGCATTGCTCCACCAGATAGGCCAGGTGGGCGTTTTCCATCTGGTTGAACGGTGGGAAACGCTGGAGAAACTGCAGTGTCCCCTGGATGTTTTGCAACACCGCGGTTTTCCCTGCCTGGGTGAAGGCGTCCGCTTTTTTCATAACCATTACGCAGTCTTTTTTGAATTGTTGTGGTCGATCCGTTCTCCCATGGTCGGCCCCTCAGCGCGGGGTGCCCATTGGACGTAAGTCTAGGTCGCTGCACAGGGGAGGGCTTACGGAAAAATCCTACGCAAGGCGTCGGAAAAATCTTCATTGAATGTTCTTGGAAAAAAATCCGACGAAGTGCACATTGAAGCGCCGCAGAACGATGTCTGACCACTGTGCCAGGGGATCGATTTAAAGAACGTAGAGAGCACCATGTCCGACCACGATATTTTGAGTGACGCCGAGCGCGAGGCGCTGAGTGCCGTCATGCTGGAACCTGACTTGCCGCCGCAGCGCGTCTTGATCGTCGATGACGACAAGGACGCTCGTGAGCTGCTGTCGGAGATCCTGGCGTTGGACGGGATTCACTGCATGACCGCCGCCAGTGGTGAAACGGCACTCAAGATGCTGGAAACCAAGCCATCGATTGGCCTGTTGATCACCGACCTGCGCATGGGCAATGTCGATGGCCTGGAGCTGATCCGCCTGGTGCGCGAGTCTCCGCGGGCGGCGCTGCCGATCATCATCGTGTCGGGCGATGCCGACGTGAAGGACGCCATCGAAGCCATGCACCTGAGCGTGGTGGACTTTTTGCTCAAGCCGATCGATACCGACAAGCTGCTGGGGTTGGTCAAGCATGAGTTGGGGATGGATCTCTAAGATTGTCTGTGGGAGCAAGGCTTGCCCGCGATGCAGGCGCCTCGGTTCACCAAGGACCGCGCGGCCCTCATCGCGGGCAAGCCTTGCTCCCACAGATAAATCCCCTTGCCGCAATGACTCAAGCATCAGCCAGATGCTTGGTGATTTTGCAATAAAAAAGCCCTGATCTTTCGATCAGGGCTTTTTTTGTGCCGCGTCTGCCGCTCAATCACAACCCATTGGCGGCCTTGAACTCACGACGACGACGGTGCAGCACCGGCTCGGTGTAGCCGTTGGGCTGCTTCGTGCCTTCGATCACCAACTCGACCGCCGCCTGGAAGGCGATGTTGCGGTCGAAGTCCGGTGCCAGCGGACGGTACAGCGGGTCGCTGGCGTTCTGGCGGTCGACCACCGGGGCCATGCGCTTGAGGCTTTCCATCACCTGGTCTTGCGTGACGATGCCGTGGCGCAGCCAGTTGGCGATGTGCTGGCTGGAGATACGCAGCGTCGCACGGTCTTCCATCAGGCCGATGTCGTTGATGTCCGGCACCTTGGAGCAGCCCACGCCCTGGTCGATCCAGCGCACCACGTAACCAAGGATGCCCTGGGCATTGTTGTCCAGTTCGTTCTTGATCTGCTCCGGTGTCCAGTTCGGGTTGACGGCCAGCGGGATGGTCAGGATGTCGTCCACCGATGCGCTGGCGCGCTTGGCCAGCTCGGCCTGGCGAGCGAACACGTCGACCTTGTGGTAATGCAGCGCGTGCAGGGCCGCGGCGGTCGGCGAGGGAACCCAGGCGGTGTTGGCGCCGGCCAGCGGATGAGCGATTTTCTGTTCGAGCATCGCCGCCATCAGGTCCGGCATGGCCCACATGCCCTTGCCGATTTGTGCGCGACCTTGCAGGCCGGTGCTCAAGCCGATGTCGACGTTCCAGTTCTCATACGCGCCGATCCACTTCTCGGCTTTCATGTCGGCCTTGCGCACCATCGGGCCGGCTTCCATGGAGGTGTGGATTTCATCGCCGGTACGGTCGAGGAAGCCGGTGTTGATGAACACCACGCGCTCGCTGGCGGCCTTGATGCAGGCCTTGAGGTTGACCGTGGTACGGCGCTCCTCGTCCATGATCCCGACCTTGAGGGTATTGCGCGGCAGGTTCAGCACGTCTTCGACACGACCGAACAGCTCGTTGGTGAACGCGGCTTCGTCCGGGCCGTGCATCTTCGGCTTGACGATGTACACCGAGCCGGTGCGGCTGTTGCGACGGCTGGTGTTGCCGTTGAGGCTGTGGATCGCTGCCAGGCTGGTGATCAGGCCATCGAGAATGCCTTCCGGCACTTCGTTGCCGTGCTGGTCCAGGATCGCGTCGATGGTCATCAGGTGGCCGACGTTACGCACGAACAACAGCGAGCGGCCGTGCAGGGTCACGCTCGAACCGTCGACGGCGGTGTAGACACGGTCGGGGTTCATGGTGCGGGTGAATGTCTGGCCGCCTTTGGCGACTTCTTCAGCCAGATCGCCCTTCATCAGGCCGAGCCAGTTGCGGTAGATCACCACTTTGTCATCGGCATCGACGGCGGCGACCGAGTCTTCGCAGTCCATGATGGTGGTCAGCGCGGCTTCCATCAGGATGTCTTTGACGCCGGCGGCGTCGGTCTGGCCGACCGGGGTGCTGGCATCGATCTGGATTTCGAAGTGCAGGCCGTTGTGTTTCAACAGCACGGTGGTCGGTGCCGAGGCATCGCCCTGGAAGCCGATCAACTGGGCATCGTCACGCAGGCCGCTGTTGCTGCCGCCCTTGAGGGTGACCACCAGTTTGCCGTCGACGATTTTGTAAGCGGTGGAGTCGACATGGGAGCCGGCCGCCAGGGGCGCGGCTTCGTCGAGGAAGGCACGGGCGAAGGCGATGACCTTGTCGCCGCGGACCTTGTTGTAGCCTTTGCCTTTTTCCGCTCCATCGGCTTCGCTGATGGCGTCGGTGCCGTACAGCGCGTCATACAGCGAACCCCAGCGGGCGTTCGATGCGTTGAGGGCGAAGCGGGCGTTCATCACCGGCACCACCAGCTGCGGGCCGGCCATGCGGGCGATTTCATCGTCGACGTTTTGGGTCGTAGCCTGGAAATCCGCCGCTTCTGGCAGCAGGTATCCAATGTCTTGCAGGAAGGCTTTGTAAGCCACGGCGTCGTGGGCCTGGCCGGCACGGGCCTGGTGCCAGGCATCGATCCGCGCCTGGAAATCATCGCGTTTGGCGAGTAGGGCTTTGTTCTTCGGCGCCAGGTCGTGGATGACCTTGTCGGCACCGGCCCAGAACGCGTCGGCGGTGAGGCCGGTTCCGGGAATGGCTTCGTTATTCACGAAGTCGAACAGGACTTTGGCGACCTGCAGGCCACCGACTTGAACGTGTTCAGTCATTGCTTGCCTCACTCTGCTCAGCTATTTCGCTTTTCAGCTCTTCGATTTTGACAATGAAGCCTCGGGCCATTTAAAGCACAAACCCCGGAACCAGTACATGCCATCGCTGGCGGCTGGGTGTTAAGCCTTGCTGACGGGGCTTTTCAGGGATGCGACTGCGCCTTAAGCAGACATCGGTACAACGTTATGTAGTGCTCGCTGCGGCATACTACATGATCAATTGCGGTTGTGAAAATTAGACTAATTGCGTCGTTCCGCGACCGACTAAAGTGTTACGGTCACGTCGAGACACGGGATGTTCTCAAAAAACAGATAGATTGTTCCAGATAAATCTTGAGGTTTGTACACGATATCTCTGGTGTCATCCTGTAGGAGCAAAGCTTGCTCGCGATACAGGCGCCTTGGTTTCAGAAGGACCGGGTTGTTTTCATCGCGAGCAAGCTTTGCTCCCACAGGGGGAAGGTATAAATCTTTAGGCCACAGTCTGCTCGCGATCACCTGCCTATACTGTCCCTTCCCCAACAAGAGGACTGCGCCATGGACCACCTTGTCATTACTGTTTTCGCCCCGGACAAGCCCGGGCAGGTCGAGCGCATTGCCGATTGCATCGCCGAGCATGGTGGTAACTGGCTGGAAAGCCGCATGTCGCACCTGGCCGGGCAGTTTGCCGGGATCCTGCGAATCAGCGCCCCGGCCGAGGCCCATGAGGCACTGATCGAAGCCTTGCAGGGGCTTTCGGCCCATGGCATTCGTGTGTTGATCGCTGAGGGCGGCCTTGAAGAAGCCTGCACCTGGAAACCCATTGCCATGGAACTGGTAGGCAATGATCGTCCCGGCATCGTGCGTGACATTACCCGGTTGTTGAGTGAACAGGGAGTGAACGTTGAGCGCTTGGTGACCGATGTTCGGCCGGCGCCGATGAGCAGCGAGTTGCTGTTTCATGCCGAAGCGATCCTGGGGGTGCCGTTGACCCTGTCGCTGGAGACGTTGCAGGAACGCCTGGAGACCCTGGCCGATGAGTTGATGGTGGAGCTCAAGCTCAGCGACGAAGCGTGATGAAGGTTATCCAAGGAAAAACTGCGCCTGCCTGTGGATAACCTGTAGAGACCCGGCTCCAGCCCAGGCTCGCCGGGGCTTAGCGGTCGATGATCAAAAAATCACCAGTTTTCAAGGGGTTGTGCACAAACGGCGGGGATCACGCTGTGGATAACCTTGGGAAGGATGAGCGCAGGCCACGCCAGACGTGGCCTGTAGAGGTTTGTGCGTTTTTTGATCAGCTGCGCCGACGCATGCTGATCACGGCATCGACGCTGTACACCGCCAGCCCGGCCCAGATAAACAGGAACGCCACCAGTGTGCTGGACGACAGGTGCTCACCGAACAGCATCACGGCGAGCAGCAGCACCAGCGTCGGCGCGACGTACTGGAGAAAACCGATGGTGGTGTAGGGCAAATGCCGTGTTGCGGCGTTGAAACACACCAACGGCACCAGCGTCACGGGGCCGGCCGCTACCAGCCACCAGGCTTCGGAGGTGGTCCAGAATGCCGCCTGGGCACTGGTGGCCGTGGGATTGAACAGCAACCAGGCGATGGCGATCGGCACCAGCATCCAGGTTTCCACCACCAGCCCCGGCAACGCCTTGACCGGTGCCTGCTTACGGATCAACCCATAGAAACCGAAGGTCAGCGCCAGCACCAGCGACACCCACGGCAGGCTGCCCACTTGCCAGACCTGCTGCGCCACACCGACCGCCGCCAACCCCACCGCCAGCCATTGCATGCGGCGCAGGCGCTCGCCGAGGATCAACATGCCCAGCAATACATTCACCAGCGGGTTGATGTAGTAACCCAGGCTGGCTTCGAGCATACGCTCGTTGTTCACCGCCCAGACGTAGGTCAGCCAGTTGGCTGCGATCAGCGTCCCGCTCAGGGCGAGGATCGCCAGGCGCTGTGGGTTGTCCCGCAGTTCGCGCCACCAGCCCGGGTGTTTCCAGACCATCAGCAACGCCGCGCCGAACAAGGCCGACCACAGCACCCGGTGGATGATGATCTCCACCGACGGCACACTGGCGATAGCCTTGAAGTAGATCGGGAACAGACCCCAGATGATGTAGGCGCTCAGGCCCAGGATGTACCCGCGACGCGGGTTGGCGGCTTGCATGCAGAATCCTTGCTTAGGCAGCTAACAAAGGAGTGATTGTAAGGAGATTTGTCTGGTTGTGCTGTGAACCTTGTGCACAATCACCGCAGCCCCCCTGTGGGAGCGGGCTTGCTCGCGAAGGCGGCGTGCCTGGCAGCACAACTTTGCCAGACTTAACGCTTTCGCGAGCAAGCCCGCTCCCACAGGGTGGCTCTGCGGGACATCAGAACAGCTTCAACGGCTCTTCATTGAGCGCCGCCAGTTGCTCGCGCAACGCCAGCACCTGGTCGCCCCAGTAGCGCTCGCTGCCGAACCACGGGAAGCTGCGCGGGAACGCCGGGTCGTCCCAGCGTCGCGCCAGCCAGGCGCTGTAGTGCATCAGGCGCAGGGCCCGCAGCGGTTCGATCAGCGCCAATTCCCGTGGGTCGAAGTCGTGGAACTCACGGTAGCCGTCCATCAATTCCGACAATTGCCCCAGGCATTCCTGGCGATCGCCGGCGAGCATCATCCACAGGTCCTGCACCGCCGGGCCCATGCGACAGTCGTCCAGGTCGACGATGTGGAACACCTCGTCGCGGCACATCATGTTGCCTGGGTGGCAATCGCCGTGCATGCGGATGTTCTGGTGGGGCGTGGCGGCGTAGACCTCTTCGACGCGCTTGAGCAGGTCCCGGGCGACCGACTCGTAGGCCGGCAGCAGGCTACGAGGGACGAAGCCGCTTGCCAGCACGGTGGCCAGTGAGTCGTGGCCGAAGTTCTTCACGCCCAGGGCTTCACGATGTTCGAACGGACGGGTTGCTCCGACTGCGTGCAGGCGCCCGAGCAATTGTCCCAGGCGATAGAGCTGATCGAGGTTGCCCGGCTCCGGTGCACGGCCGCCGCGACGGGGGAACAGGGTGAAACGAAACCCGGCGTGTTCGTGCAGGCTGGTGCCGTTGTGGATCAGTGGCGCGACCACGGGCACTTCGTATTCGGCCAGCTCGAAGGTAAAGCTGTGCTCTTCCAGGATCGCTTCGTTGGTCCAGCGCTGAGGGCGATAGAACTTGGCGATCAGCGGCTCGGAATCTTCGATGCCGACCTGGTAGACGCGGTTCTCATAACTGTTGAGGGCCAACACGCGGGCGTCGCTGAGAAAGCCGATGCTTTCAACGGCATCGAGTACCAGGTCGGGCGTGAGGGTTTCAAACGGATGGGACATGCTGACTCCTGCGCAGCGGCAGGGCTGCCGCGTCCGGCCCAGCATGGTAGCGCAGACAGAGGCAGATAGGTGGTGGCTGTCGGTGATCGTTCCCACGCTCTGCGTGGGAACGCCTCATGTGACGCTCCGCGTTACGCTTCGGAGACGCGGAGCGTCCCTGGCTGCATTCCCACGCAGAGCGTGGGAACGATCAGTGTCAGGCGCCGATGACCCCGCCATCTTCCCGGGTAATCACCATTACCGAAGACCGCGGCTTGCCGTTGGGCAGGTGCTCGGGGAAGGTTGAACCGCCGCTGGGATGCTGGATTCCGACGAACAGGGTCTTGTAGTCCGGCGCGAAACTGATGCCGGTCACTTCGCAGCCTACCGGGCCAACCATGAAACGGCGGATTTCACCACTGTTGGGGTCGGCGCAGAGCATCTGGTTGTTGCCCATGCCCGCGAAGTCGCCAGCGTTGCTCGAGTCGCCGTCGGTCTGGATCCACAGCCGCCCGCCGTTGTCGAAGCCCAGGCCATCGGGGCTGTTGAACATGTTCTGCGGGTTGATGTTGGACGATCCGGCTTTCGGCGTGCCGGCGTGTACCGTCGGGTTGCCGGCGACCACGAACAGGTCCCAGGCGAAGGTCTTGGAGGCGTGATCGTCGCGGTCGGTTTTCCAGCGCAGGATCTGCCCATAGACGTTCTTGGCCCGAGGGTTTGGCCCCTCCACCGGTTGGCCGGCGTCGCCGCGCTTGGAGTTGTTGGTCAGGGTGCAGTAAACCTGCCCATCCTTGGGGTTGACCACGATCCACTCCGGGCGGTCCATGCGCGTAGCGCCAACGGCGCTGGCGGCCAGGCGTGCATGGATGAGTACTTCGGCCTGGTCGGCAAACCCGCTGCTGGCGTCCAGACCGTTCTTGCCATGGGTCAGCTCGATCCACTGGCCCTGGCCTTTCGGATGGTCCGGGTTGCCGTCGCCGGCATCGAAGCGCGCCACGTACAAGGTGCCATGGTCCAGCAGGTTGCGGTTGGCCTTGGCATTGCGATGGTTGATGCGCTCGCGGCTGACGAACTTGTAGATGAACTCGCCGCGTTCGTCATCGCCCATGTACACCACGGCGCGACCGTCATTGGTCTGCGCCAGGGCGGCGTTTTCATGTTTGAAGCGGCCCAGGGCGGTGCGTTTTACCGGGGTGGATTGCGGGTCGAACGGGTCGATTTCCACCACCCAGCCGTGGCGATTGAGTTCGTTGGGGTTCTTCGCCAGGTCGAAACGCGGATCGTGCAAGTGCCAATTGATTTCACTGCTGGCGACGGTGGCGCCATAGCGTTTCTGTGCCGCATCGAATTGCAGGTCCGCCTTGCTGCTGCCGAAGCAGTCAGTGAAGTTTTCTTCGCAGGTCAGGTAAGTGCCCCACGGGGTCATGCCGTTGGCGCAGTTCTGGAATGTGCCGAGTACTTTCTTGCCACTGTTGTCGGCACTGGTTTTCAGCAGGTCGTGCCCGGCTGCAGGACCACGCAGGCGAATCGGCGTGTTGCCGTGAATCCTGCGGTTGTAGCGCGAGTCCTGGACGAACTGCCACTGGCCGCGACGACGCTGGATTTCGATCACCGACACGCCTTCGCTGGCCTGGGCCTTGCGCACGTCTTCGGCCGACTGTGGCTGGCCGCCGTGAGGGAACAGGTATTGGTAGTTGGTGTACTCGTTATTGATCGCCATCAGCGCCCGGTTTTTGTCGCCGGGGAATTCGAACAGGCTCATGCCGTCGTTATTGTCGCCGAACTGCATTTCCTGTGCGCGGGCTGTTCCATTGCCGCTTGGATCGAACGCCGGTGCATTTTTCTGCAGCGGCTGGCCCCAACTGATCAGTACCGAGGCTTTGTAGCCCGGCGGCAGGGTGATGGTGTCGGCCGTGGCGGCGGCGATGCTTTTAAAGCCCAGCAGCCGGCTGTTGCCTTCGCTCACGGCGGCGGCCAGGACGCTGCGACTCAACAGGTTGCCGCCCAAGAACATCGCCGCGCCGCACAGGGCGCCGGCGCTGATGAAGCTTCGACGGCTCAGGCCGACGATCTTTTCCAGGTCGGTGGATTGGTTTTCTTCTAATAGGCTCATCTCAGGCTCCCTGCTGGTTTTGGCAGTCACCTTAAAGCGGGTCGATGAAACTATTGTTGCAACACGCTACAGCGGTGTGCCGAGCAGCACATTTGTCGCTGAAAACGTCACTTGCACCGGTGAGCCGCCTTCCAGATGCTGCTTTTGTAGCTCAAGCGGGTCGGCCAGGGCGCACAGCGTCTGGCCGTTGGGCAGGCTGATGCGTACTTCGCTGGGGCCGTCTTCGGCGGCGTCGACCTGTTCGATCATGCCGCGCAGCGAATTGATCCCCGGTTTTTCCGCTTGCTCGACAGGGTGCAATTCCAGCCAGCCAGCCTTGATCAGCGCCACCACGTCGGTGCCGACATCCAGCTCCAGGCGCAGCGTGCTGTCGTGGGTGATCTGGGCTTCGATGACCAGGCCCCGGGCCAGCTCCAGGCGTACCCGGTCGTTGTGCCCCTGGGCCTCGATGCCCACGACCTTGCCATGCAATTGATTACGGGCGCTGGTGCGCAGCATCAAGCGGCTGAGCAGGCCCAGGTCGCCGGCATCCTCGCTTGCTTCCAGCAGTTGCGTCTGCAGCGCTTGCAGGCGCAGATACAGGCGCAGCACGCGGTGGCCTTCCTCCGACAGCTTGGCGCCGCCACCACCCTTGCCGCCAACGCTGCGCTCCACCAACGGTTGGTCCGCCAGGTTGTTCAACTCATCGATGGCATCCCACGCCGCCTTGTAGCTCAGGCCCGCGCTCTTGGCGGCGCGGGTGATCGAGCCTTGTTCGGCGATGTGCTGCAACAGGGCGATGCGTTGTGGTCGCCGAACGATGTGCTGGGTCAGAAGCGTGGGCAAGGACATGACGGAAAACTGCGTGCAAAGGTCGATGAGCGGACGTTGGCGCCTTGGGCGCGGCCCGTCAAGCCGACTCTCCGGGTTTCGGCGTGCGAGCCAGGCAGTACACATCGACCCGCGCAGCGCCGGCGTCGAGCAGCAGGGCAGCCAGTGCCTGGGCGGTGGCGCCCGTGGTGAGCACGTCGTCGACCAACGCCAAGTGACGGTTGCGCAACGCAGCCTGGGGCGCGAGGGCAAAGGCCTGGCGCAGGTTTCGCCGTCGGGACTTGGCGTCGAGAGCCTGTTGGGCGGGGGTGTCCTGGGTGCGTCGCAGCAAGTGTTCTTCGCAAGGGATCGCCAACGGCCCACTGAGCCAGCGGGCCAGCAGCGCTGCCTGGTTGAAACCGCGCTGGCGCAAACGACGGGTCGCCAGTGGCACCGGTACCAGTGCGTCGGGCCGTTCCAGCCCTTCGTCGAAATGATGTTGCAGCGACTGCGCCAGCAGTTCGCCCAACAGCCGGCCCAGGGGCCATTTCGCCTGATGCTTGAAACGGGTGATCAGGCTGTCGATCGGGAAGTCGTAGGCCCAGGGCGCCAGGACCCGTTCGAAGGCCGGCGGTCGCGAGGCACATTGTCCACAACGCAGTCCAGCCATGGGCAGCGGCAGGGCGCAGACGCAGCATTGGTCACCGAGCCAGGGCAGCTCGCTTTCACAGGGGGTGCAGATAGGCTGCGGGGTGTCGGTGCTTTCGCCGCACAACAGGCAGAATTGTTTGTTTTTTAACCAGATGTAAACCGGTCCGTTGTATCGTGGTTGACAGCGCATGACTCTTCCTTAAATATGCCGAACATCCGTGTCGCGCTTGTGGGTATTCCATGCCCCAGGCGCCAGCCAAGCATAAATCAAGGAAATGCCCATGAGCGCCAGCACCACTGCCAACCTGCGTCATGACTGGTCTTTGGCCGAAGTCAAAGCACTCTTCGTCCAGCCATTCAATGACCTGCTGTTCCAGGCGCAGACCGTGCACCGCGCGCACTTCGACGCCAACCGCGTCCAGGTTTCCACGCTGCTGTCGATCAAGACCGGCGCTTGCCCGGAAGATTGCAAATATTGTCCGCAGTCCGGTCACTACAACACCGGCCTGGATAAAGAGAAATTGCTCGAAGTGCAGAAGGTCCTTGAAGAGGCCGCGCGCGCCAAGGCCATCGGTTCGACCCGTTTCTGCATGGGCGCTGCCTGGAAGCATCCGTCGGCCAAGGACATGCCGTATGTACTGGAAATGGTCAAGGGCGTGAAGGCCATGGGGCTGGAAACCTGCATGACCCTGGGCCGCCTCGACCAGGAACAGACCGAAGCGCTGGCCCAGGCCGGCCTGGACTACTACAACCACAACCTCGACACCTCGCCGGAGTTCTACGGCAGCATCATCACCACCCGCACTTACAGCGAGCGCCTGCAAACCCTGGCCTACGTGCGTGATTCGGGAATGAAGATCTGCTCCGGCGGTATCCTCGGCATGGGCGAGTCCCTGGACGATCGCGCGAACCTGCTGATCCAACTGGCGAACCTGCCGGAGCACCCGGAATCGGTGCCGATCAACATGTTGGTCAAAGTCGCCGGCACGCCGCTGGAGAATGCCGAAGACATCGATCCGTTCGATTTCATCCGCATGCTCGCCGTGGCGCGGATCATGATGCCCCAGTCCCATGTGCGCCTGTCCGCCGGCCGTGAAGCGATGAACGAGCAGATGCAGGCCCTGGCATTTTTTGCCGGTGCCAACTCGATTTTCTACGGCGACAAGCTGTTGACCACCGCCAACCCGCAAGCCGACAAAGACATGCAATTGTTCGCACGCCTGGGTATCCAGCCTGAAGCCCGCGAAGAACATGCCGACGAAGTGCACCAGGCGGCGATTGAACAGGCGCTGGTGGAGCAGAAGAGCAGCGAGCAGTTCTATAACGCCGCTGTTTGAGTTGACGCAAAACCAAGTGTGGGAGCGGGCTTTTGTGGGAGCAAAGCTTGCTCGCGATGAACGATAACGCGGTCCTGCTATAGACCGCGATGCCTTCATCGCGAGCAAGCTTGGCTCCCACAAAAGCCGGCTCCCACAGGGGATTTCATCCCGTCTCAAATAAGTAGTTCACCCCGAGGCCTGCATGCCCTTCGATCTCGCCGCACGCCTGGCTGCCCGTCGTGCCGACAACCTCTATCGCCAGCGCCCGCTGCTCGAAAGCCCGCAGGGCCCGGAAGTGGTGGTGGACGGCCAGCCGTTGCTGGCGTTCTGCAACAACGATTACCTGGGCCTGGCCAATCACCCGCAAGTGATCGAAGCCTGGCGCGCCGGGGCACTCCGTTGGGGTGTCGGGGGTGGCGCCTCCCATTTGGTGATCGGCCACAGCAGTCCTCATCACGCCCTGGAAGAAGCCTTGGCCGACCTGACCGGCCGCCCGCGGGCGTTGCTGTTCACCACCGGCTACATGGCCAACCTCGGCGCGGTCACGGCGCTGGTGGGGCAGGGCGACACGGTGCTGGAAGACCGGCTCAATCATGCCTCGCTGCTCGACGCCGGGCTGTTGTCCGGCGCGCGTTTCAACCGTTACCTGCACAACGATGCCCAGAGTTTGGCCAGCCGCCTGGAGAAAGCCACCGGCAATACCCTGGTGGTCACCGATGGCGTATTCAGCATGGACGGCGACATTGCCGACCTGCCGGCCCTGGCCCGTGAAGCCAAGGCCAAGGGCGCCTGGCTGATGGTCGACGATGCCCACGGCTTCGGCCCGCTCGGGGCCAATGGCGGCGGTATCGTCGAGCATTTTGGCTTGAGCCAGGATGACGTGCCAGTGCTGGTGGGCACTCTGGGCAAGGCCTTTGGTACCGCCGGGGCTTTTGTCGCCGGCAGTGAAGAGCTGATCGAAAGCCTGATCCAGTTCGCTCGCCCCTACATCTACACCACCAGCCAACCGCCGGCCCTGGCTTGCGCCACGCTCAAGAGCCTTGAGCTGCTGCGCAGCGAGCATTGGCGGCGCGAGCACTTGCAGGTGCTGATTCGTCAGTTCCGCCAGGGCGCCGAGCAGATCGGCCTGCAATTGATGGACAGCTTCACGCCGATCCAGCCGATCCTGATTGGCGATGCAGGACGGGCCATGCGTTTGTCGCAAATGCTGCGTGAGCGCGGGCTGATGGTTACCGCGATCCGCCCACCCACCGTACCGGCCGGCAGTGCCCGTTTGCGCGTGACCCTGACCGCCGCCCACAGCGAGGCCCAGGTGCAGCTATTGTTGAATGCACTGGCCGAGTGTTTTGCCCTGTTGGGGCCGGAGCCGAGCGATGCGTGATCGACTGATATTGCTGCCTGGTTGGGGCTTGGGCGTTTCACCGCTGGAACCGCTGGCGGCGGCGTTGCAAGGGCTCGACGAACACCTGCGCGTGGAAATCGAACCGTTGCCGGCGTTGCTATCGAACGACCCCGATGAATGGCTCGAAGAGCTGGACGCCACCGTGCCCCAGGACGCCTGGTTGGGCGGTTGGTCCCTGGGCGGCATGCTGGCCTCGGCGCTGGCGGCGCGTCGGGGCGAGCGCTGCTGCGGCCTGCTGACCCTGGCGAGCAATCCGTCCTTTGTCGCCCACGAGCAATGGCCGAGCGCGATGGACGGAGAAACCTTCGATGGTTTTCTCGCCGGCTGTGCGGCCGACCCGCGCCAGACCCTCAAGCGCTTCAGCTTGCTGTGTGCCCAGGGCTGCAGCGATCCGCGCGGGTTGTCGCGGTTGTTGTTGGCCGGGGCGCCGAGTACTTCACCCGAGGTCTTGATGGCCGGGCTTGAAGTGCTGGCGCAACTGGACACACGCGCCGCGTTGCAGCGCTTTCGCGGCCCGCAACTGCATTTGTTTGCCGGCCTCGATGCCCTGGTGCCTGCCGAAGCCGCGGGTGATTTGCTGGTCTTGCTGCCGGATGTCGAAATCGGTCTGATCGAACAGGCCGGCCACGGATTCCTTCTGGAAGACCCGCACGGTGTAGCGGCGGCGATCCAGGCTTTTTTGCATGAGTCCGGTGATGACTGATTTGTCTTTTCCCCCATTGCCCGGTGCCTTGCCTGACAAGCGCCAGGTAGCGGCTTCGTTTTCCCGTGCAGCGACCAGTTACGACAGCGTGGCCGAACTGCAACGCGACGTGGGCCAGCAATTGCTCGGGCGCTTGCCGCCCTCATTCATGCCGCAACGTTGGTTGGACTTGGGCTGCGGCACCGGTTATTTCACTCGGGCGCTGGGCGCGCGATTCGGTGAGACAAACGGATTGGCACTGGATATCGCCGAAGGCATGCTCAACCATGCGCGTCCTCAAGGTGGCGCCTTGTATTTCGTCGCTGGTGACGCTGAGCGACTGCCTTTGCAAGCGGCGAGCTGTGACCTGGTGTTCTCCAGCCTGGCGGTGCAGTGGTGTGCGGATTTTGCCGCGGTGCTGAGCGAGGCCCATCGTGTGTTGAAACCGGGTGGGGTGTTTGCCTTCACCAGCCTCTGCGTGGGCACTTTGTACGAATTGCGCGACAGTTGGCGTCAGGTGGATGGCTTGGTGCACGTCAACCGTTTCCGTGGGTTCGAGACGTATCAACACCTTTGCGCGGACAACGGGCTGAATGTCGTCAGTCTTGAAAACTGTCCCCATGTGTTGCATTACCCCGACGTGCGCAGTCTGACTCACGAATTGAAAGCCTTGGGCGCCCACAATCTGAACCCCGGTCGCCCCGGCGGCTTGACCGGCAGGGCGGGGATCCTGGCGCTGGTTGAAGCCTATGAGCAGTTTCGTCAGGCGCAGGGACTGCCGGCGACTTACCAGGTGGTCTACGCCGTTTTGGAGAAACCGCTATGAGCCAGGCTTATTTCATCACCGGCACCGACACCGATGTAGGCAAGACCACCGTCGCGGCGGGCCTGCTGCATGCTGCGCGGCAGGCTGGCATGAGCACGGCGGCTGGAAAACCAGTGGCCTCTGGCTGCGACGTGACGCCCAAGGGCCTGCGCAATGCCGATGCCCTGGCGCTGCTGGCCGAGTGTTCGGTGCCGCTTGAGTATGCCCAGGTCAATCCGCTGGCATTCGAGCCGGCCATTGCGCCGCACCTGGCCGCCCGGGAAGCCGGCGTGGCGCTGACGGTGCAATCCTTGCTGGGGCCGATGCGTGAGGTGCTGGCCCTGGAGGCCGATTTCACCTTGATAGAGGGCGCGGGCGGCTGGCGTGTGCCGTTGGCCGATCAGGATAATCTTTCGGACCTGGCAATGGCCCTGGGCCTGCCGGTGATCCTGGTGGTGGGCGTGCGCCTGGGGTGCATCAGCCATGCGCTGCTGACCGCCGAGGCCATCGCCCGGGACGGTCTGCAACTGGCCGGTTGGGTGGCGAATATCATTGATCCCAAGACCTCGCGCCTGGAAGAAAACCTCGCCACTCTGGCCGAACGCCTCCCGGCGCCTTGCCTGGGGCGAGTACCGAGGGTCAAAGGCATCACTGCCGATATCGTGGCTGCGCATCTGCACCTGGATCTGCTGGATTAATCATCCAAGGGAAGGTTTTCACTATGACAAGGCACTGTGCCATTAGTGTTTTTGTCGGGCCTTTTCCTTGGGGTTCTGCTTCAATGGCCATTGTCGACCCTTCAAGAAGACGAGCTCTGTCATGGAAATCTCAGGAAATACCGCGTTCTATGCCGGTCTGAGCACGATTCAGACAGGGCAGAACCGTGTCGATCAGGCCTCCAGCCAGATCGCCAACAATACGATCGAGCGTTCGGTCACCAGCCAGTCGTCCGAAGTCCAGGTGGATCGCCTGCGGTCAGTGGATCGTAGTCAGCAGTCGGACCTGACCAGCAACATGGTTGAACTGTCCCAAGGCAAGTTCCAGGTGCAACTGGGTGTTAACGTCGCCAAGGCATCCGACGAAATGCTCGGTACGTTGATCGATACCTTCGCCTGATCCTGCCCTTCAGATTGACGAAAACGCCGCGATTATTCGCGGCGTTCTTGTCTCTAACGTCTTATTGCTCAACTAATCTTTTCCTACGCGCATCGCGGATTCTTCAGCGCGATGGATTTCCCGTGTCCGACATTTTTCTCGGCTGATGACGAACGGCAAAAGATCGGCGCTTGACAAGATTTGGGCGTAAACGTATGTTTCAAACAACTGTTTGACCGCTACAACAAATCCACGCGGTCGTTCATTCCCGGTTACATCAGCAGAGGTTTATCGCTATGCCTGACTACAAGGCCCCCTTGCGTGATATTCGCTTCGTTCGTGACGAACTGCTTGGCTACGAAGCGCATTATCAGAGCCTTCCGGCTTGCCAGGACGCAACTCCGGACATGGTTGACGCCATTCTCGAAGAAGGCGCCAAGTTTTGTGAGCAGGTGCTGGCGCCGCTGAACCGCGTGGGCGACATCGAAGGTTGCACCTGGAGCGAGTCCGGCGTGAAGACCCCGACGGGTTTCAAGGAAGCCTACAAGCAATTCGTCGAAGGTGGCTGGCCAAGCCTGGCCCACGACGTCGAGCACGGTGGTCAGGGCTTGCCGGAGTCCCTGGGCCTGGTCATCAGCGAGATGATTGGCTCCAGCAACACCTCCTGGGGCATGTACCCGGGCCTGACTCACGGCGCCATGTCGGCGATCCATGCCCACGGCACGGAAGAACAGAAACAGACCTACCTGAGCAAACTCACCGCCGGCCAGTGGACCGGCACCATGTGCCTGACCGAAGCCCACTGCGGCACCGACCTGGGCATCATCAAGACCCGTGCCGTGCCCCAGGCCGACGGCAGCTACGCGATCTCCGGCAGCAAGATCTTCATTTCCGCCGGCGAACACGACATGAGCGATAACATCATCCACCTGGTGCTGGCCAAGTTGCCGGACGCTCCTGCCGGGACCAAAGGCATCTCGTTGTTCATCGTGCCCAAGTTCCTGCCCGACGCCACGGGTGAGGCCGGGGCACGCAATGGCGTGTCCTGTGGTTCGATCGAACACAAGATGGGCATCAAGGCCTCGGCCACCTGCGTGCTGAATTTCGATGGGGCCAAGGGGGTCCTGATTGGCGAGCCGAACAAGGGCCTCAATTGCATGTTCACCATGATGAACCACGCCCGGCTCGGTACCGGCATGCAGGGCCTGTGTCTCGGCGAGGCGAGCTTCCAGGGTGCGATCAAATACGCCAACGACCGGTTGCAGATGCGCGCGCTGACCGGCCCCAAGGCGCCGGAAAAGGTCGCCGACCCGATCATCGTCCATCCTGATGTGCGCAGGATGTTGCTGACCATGAAAGCCTTCAACGAAGGCAACCGGGCGCTGACGTATTTCACCGCGCAAGCAGGTCGATACCGCGCACCTGAGCCCGGACGAAACCGCCCGCCAGGAGGCCGAGGACCTGCTGGCGTTCCTCACCCCGATCTGCAAGGCCTTCATGACCGACACCGGGCTGGAGGTGACCAACCACGGCATGCAAGTGTTCGGCGGTCACGGCTTCATTCGTGAGTGGGGCATGGAGCAGTTGGTGCGCGACTGCCGCATCGCGCCGATCTACGAGGGCACCAACGGCATCCAGGCCCTGGATCTGCTGGGGCGCAAGGTGCTGGGCAGCCAGGGCAAGTTGTTGCGTGGTTTTACCCGGATCGTCCACAAATTCTGCGCCGCGAATGCCGGACATCCGCAGCTTAACGATTACGTCGCGCAACTCGACGGGCTCAACCAGCAATGGGGCGAACTGACCACCCGGGTCGGCATGGCTGCCATGAAGAATCCCGATGAAGTGGGGGCCGCCTCCGTGGATTACCTGATGTACAGCGGCTACATCATCCTGGCCTACCTGTGGCTGCGCATGGCCTTGGTGGCCCAGGCGCAACTCGACAGTGGCACTGGAGATGACGATTTTTGCCGGGCCAAATTGGCTACGTGCGAGTTTTACTTCAAGCGCCTGTTGCCGCGCACGACCGCCCATCGGGCTGCCGTCGAGGCCGGGAGTGATTGCCTGATGAAGTTGCCGGCGGAGTTGTTTGCGCTTTGATTGAGAGGAATGCCAAAGATCGCAGGCTTCGCCAGCTCCTACAGGGAATACGCATTTCCATGTAGAAGCTGGCGAAGCCTGCGATCTTTTCTGGTGACTAAAAATAACAAAATGGTCATGGGTTGACCCTATGTGTCGCAAAAGTTGTTGAGGTACACTCAGGTCATTGCGAAAACCGTCTTTTACGAACCAACTGTTTAGATCCTGCGAGGTTTGCCATGGCTGACTACAAAGCGCCCCTGCGCGATATGCGCTTCGTCCTCAATGAAGTGTTCGAGGTCGCGAAACTCTGGGCCCAATTGCCGGCGCTGGCCGACACCGTGGATGCCGAAACGGTCGAAGCGATCCTTGAAGAAGCCGGCAAAGTCACCAGCAAAAGCATCGCGCCCCTCAGTCGCGCCGCTGACGAAGAAGGTTGCCACTGGGCCGACGGCGCCGTCACCACGCCGGCAGGTTTTCCACAGGCCTACAAGACTTACGCTGAAGGTGGTTGGGTCGGTGTCGGCGGTGACCCGGTGTACGGCGGCATGGGCATGCCCAAGGCCGTTTCGGCCCAGGTCGAGGAAATGGTCAACTCCGCCAGCCTGTCCTTCGGTTTGTACCCGATGCTGACCGCCGGCGCCTGCCTGTCGATCAATGCCCACGCCAGTGAAGAACTGAAAGCGGCGTACCTGCCGAACATGTACGCCGGCGTCTGGGCCGGTTCCATGTGCCTGACCGAGCCTCATGCCGGTACGGACCTGGGGATCATCCGCACCAAGGCCGAACCCCAGGCCGACGGTTCCTACAAGGTCAGTGGCACGAAAATTTTCATCACTGGCGGCGAACACGACCTCACCGAGAACATCATTCACCTGGTGCTGGCGAAACTGCCGGACGCGCCGGCAGGCCCCAAGGGCATCTCGCTGTTCCTGGTGCCCAAGTTCATGGTCAATGCCGACGGCAGCCTGGGCGCGCGCAACGCGGCCAACTGCGGCTCGATCGAACACAAGATGGGCATCCAGGCGTCCGCCACCTGCGTGATGAACTTCGACGAAGCCGTGGGTTATCTGGTGGGCGAGCCGAACAAGGGCCTGGCGGCGATGTTCACCATGATGAACTACGAGCGCCTGGGGGTGGGTATCCAGGGCCTGGCCTCCGGTGAGCGTTCCTACCAGAACGCCATCGAATATGCCCGTGACCGCCTGCAAAGTCGTTCTCCAACCGGTGCGCAGAACAAGGACAAGCTCGCTGACCCGATCATCGTCCACCCCGACGTGCGTCGGATGCTGCTGACCATGAAAGCCTCGAACGAAGGCGGTCGGGCCTTTTCCACCTACGTGGCGATGCAACTGGATACCGCCAAGTTCAGCGAAGACCCAACCACTCGCAAGCGCGCCGAAGACCTGGTGGCGTTGCTGACGCCGGTGGCGAAGGCCTTCCTGACCGACCTGGGCTTGGAAACCACCGTCCATGGTCAACAGGTGTTCGGCGGCCACGGTTACATTCGTGAATGGGGCCAGGAGCAACTGGTGCGCGATGTGCGTATCACCCAGATCTACGAAGGCACCAACGGTATCCAGGCGCTGGACCTGGTGGGGCGCAAGATCGTCGGCAGCGGCGGTGCGTTCTACAAGTTGTTTGCCGATGAAATCCGTCACTTCACGGCCACCGCGAACAGCGATCTGGCGGAGTTCATCAAGCCGTTGAACAGCGCTGTCGACACGCTGGACGAGTTGACCGACTGGCTGTTGGACCGGGCGAAAAGCAACCCGAACGAAATCGGCGCGGCGTCGGTGGAGTATCTCCAGGCGTTTGGCTACACCGCGTATGCCTACATGTGGGCGCTGATGGCCAGGGCGGCCTTGGGCAAAGAAAGCCAGGATGATTTCTACGCGAGCAAACTGGGCACGGCGCGGTTCTATTTCGCCCGCCTGCTGCCGCGTATTCATTCCTTGAGCGCTTCGGTCAAGGCGGGCAGCGAGTCGCTGTTCCTGCTGGAAGCCGGCCAGTTCTGAAATCATGACGATGTGTAAGCATTCTCTTACACATCGTGCTGGCGTTTTCCCTCTACCGGCGGATTGGATCCAGGGCTAATCTAGCTTCCATGGATGTAGCGCAGGACGCGCAAAGTAACGACACGGACACGTAGGATTCTGCCAGGACGGCGGAGTGAAATGGACGTCAGGGAAACAGTCTGCAAAGCCCCGCTTCGGCGGGGCTTTCTTTTGCCTGCGTTTTTTGTTCCTGGCAGGCGCCCTTCATCGAGGCTGCTTCTGGTTGCGTTTCACTGAACCCTGGCGAGCGGCCTGGGGTCAATGAGCTATAGGGCAATTTGGCCATCGTCGATCAGGGAGTTATCCATGGATTTCATTCGCATCATTATCGCCATCCTGCTGCCGCCACTGGGAGTGTTCCTGCAGGTTGGCTTCGGCGGGGCTTTCTGGCTGAATATCCTGCTGACGCTGCTGGGTTATATCCCTGGCATCGTCCATGCGGTGTACATCATCGCCAAGCGCTGAATTCATCGGTTATAGAACCCCCTGTGGGAGCAAGCTCGCTCCCACAGTTTTTTGGCATCCTACAGGTCGCCATCCATCACCTTTCGATAGAACAACCACTCATGCTCCAGCGCATGGGCCTGGTTCGCGGCCTTGCGAAAACCATGGCGCTCATCGGGATAGTAGTGCGCCTCGACCGCCACGCCGTTGGCCTGTAAAGCACTGACCATGTCGCGGGTTTGCTGCGGTACGACCACCACGTCCAGTTCACCCTGGAAAAAGATCACCGGCACATGGATGTTCCCGGCGTGCAGCAGTGGGGTGCGGGCGTGGTAGCGTTCGACGTCCTCTTGCGGATCGCCGATCAGCCAGTCCAGATAATCACCTTCGAACTTGTGCGTAGCACGGGCCAGGGCGACAGGATCGCTCACGCCATAGAGGCTGGCGCCGGCACGGAATACATCATGGAATGCCAAGGCGCAGAGGGTCGTGTAGCCACCGGCACTGCCTCCGCGAATGAACGCACGTCGGCCATCGACCAGGCCTTGTTCGTCCAGATACGCGACCACCGCGCAGGCGTCCTCGACATCCACCACGCCCCAATTCAGATGCAACGCCTGTCGATAGGCCCGGCCATAGCCGCTGCTGCCGCGGTAGTTGAGATCGGCGACGGCAAAGCCACGTTGGGTCCAATACTGGATACGCGGGTCGAACAAGGGATAACAGGCCGAGGTGGGGCCGCCGTGAATGAACACCACCAAGGGCGGCTTTGCGGGTGCGTTCATGGCCGGGTAAAAGAACCCGTGGGCCTCGCCTGACGCGGATGGATAGCGCAGGGTGCGAGGACGGCTGATCTGTTCGACGGGCAAGGGCGTGACGCCGCCGGCCAGCACGGCCACTTCGTGGCTATGCCGCTCAATGGTAATGACCGCCGATGGGCGGGTCGGCGAGGCTGCAACGGCGTAGATGAACCGCTCATCCAGCGCCAGGCTGCGAAAGCGGGTGTAGGTGCCGGTGAAGTCCTCATCGGCATCGTCACCGTGACACAGGCCCAGGCGCCCGAAACCCGCTTCGGTCCAACTGGCCAGGTACGTGTGTTCGCCCAGCGGCAGCCAGGTGCAGCCACCCAGTTGCCACGGCGCTGGGGCGTGATCGGCTTGGGCGGCAGGCAGCGGTTCCAGGCCCTGGGCCGACTCCAGCCAAGGCTGCCAATAACCACCGCGATCAGTCAGGCAATAAAGACGACTGGTCGCATCGAAGCGCGGTTGCTGGATGGACTCTTCTTCACCGTTGCCCGCGACACAGCGTGGCGCACCCCAACCCGTAGCGTTGCGCTCGGCCAGCATCAAGCGCGTGGCGGTCCAGGGTTGATGCGGACGGCTCCACTCTATCCAGGCGAGCCGCTGGCCGTCCGGGCTCACGGTGGGTGACGCGTAGAAATCTGCACCTTCGGCCAGCAGATGCCGCTGATGATCCACCAGCCCGATCGACACCAGGCGATGCTGGTTGGCCTGTTCTTCCACCGCCAATACCTGGCCGTCGGCGAAGCTCAGATCCCCATAACGGCAGTCACCCGAGGTCAGCGCTACGGGGCGTTCGTCGTTCAGGGATTGGTGGTACAGCTGCTGGTCAGCCTCATTGACGAACAGCACACCGTCATGGCTCAGGCAGAATGATCCACCGCCGTATTCATAGACTCGGCTGCGCGCGCTGAACCCGTCCGGTGTCAGGCAGCGGGGCATGGCGTCTTGCCAATGCCAGATCCGGCAGGCGCCGTCTGCGGGGCGGTATTCATTCCAGAACAGGCCCAAAGGCCCGAGCTGCAGTTCGGCGAAGTCGGTGCCGGCGGCAACGGCCTGGGCGGCGCTGAAAGGCTCAGCTTTTGGTGATGAGGCGCGAGTTTCGTTCATTGCGAAAGGCCAATTGTTCAATGGTTTGCGTGGCGTGCTCGGCGTCTTCACGTGCCTTGAGAATCACCCCGTGGTGTTCGGACTTGCTGCACACAGGGTCGGCGTTGCTGGCGTCGCCTGTGAGCATGAACGCCTGGCAGCGGCAGCCGCCGAAGTCCTTTTCTTTTTCATCGCAGGAGCGACACGGTTCGGGCATCCAGTCATAACCGCGGAAGCGGTTGAAGCCGAACGAGTCGTACCAGATGTGCTGCATGCTGTGGTCGCGCACGTTGGGAAACTGCACCGGCAGCTGGCGGGCACCGTGACAGGGCAATGCCGTGCCGTCCGGCGTGACGGTGAGGAAAATGCTGCCCCAGCCGTTCATGCAGCCCTTGGGGCGTTCTTCGTAGTAGTCCGGCGTGACGAAGATCAGCTTGCACGGGTTGCCTTGCGCTTCCAGCTTGGCGCGGTATTCGTTGGTGACACGCTCGGCGCGTACCAGTTGCTCCCGGGTGGGCAGCAGGCCGACGCGGTTGAGCTGCGCCCAGCCGTAGAACTGGCACGTGGCGAGTTCTACGAAGTCGGCTTCCAGGGCGATGCACAGCTCGATGATGCGATCGATCTTGTCGATGTTGTGCCGATGGGTCACGAAGTTCAGCACCATCGGATAACCGTGGGCCTTTACCGCTCGGGCCATTTCGAGTTTTTGCGCGAAGGCTTTCTTCGAACCGGCCAGGAGGTTGTTCACCTGCTCGTCGCTGGCCTGGAAACTGATCTGGATATGGTCGAGGCCGGCCTTCTTGAAGTCGCTGATTTTCTGCTCGGTCAAGCCGATGCCGGAGGTGATCAGGTTGGTATAGAAACCCAGCCTGCGTGCCTCGCCGATCAACTCGGCCAGGTCCTGGCGCACCAACGGCTCGCCGCCGGAAAAACCCAGCTGCGCAGCGCCCATCTCGCGGGCTTCGCGAAAGACCTTGAGCCATTGCTCGGTGCTCAGCTCCTTGCCTTGCTCGGCAAAGTCCAGCGGGTTGGAGCAGTACGGGCATTGCAGCGGGCAACGATAGGTCAGCTCCGCCAGCAACCACAGCGGCAAGCCGACTTCAGGCTTGGGCGGCAGACCGGTGTTCTCAGGCAAGTTCGATCCAGTGCTGTGCACGGGCGACCTCCATGAATTGCTCGATGTCGTCACCGAGTTCCGGCACGCCGGGAAACTGCTTCGCCAACTCGTCGATGATGGCCGCGACATCCCGTTCACCATCGATCAGGCCACCGATCAGCGCAGCGCTGTCATTCAGCTTGATCATGCCTTCAGGATAGAGCAGCACGTGGCCTTTCTGGGCCGGTTCGTACTGGAAGCGATAGCCGGGGCGCCAGCGCGGGGTTTTGCTGCGGTCGAAACTCATAAGGTGATCCCTTTGTGCCACACCCGTTGCCCGGTCACGCTGTGGTAGGGCGGGCGGTTCAATTCATAGGCCATGCTCATGGCGTCGAGCATGCTCCAGAGGATGTCCAGTTTGAACTGGAGAATCTCCAGCATGCGTTCCTGCCCTGCGCGGGTGGTGTAGTGCTGCAAGGTGATCGCCAGGCCATGTTCCACATCACGCCGGGCCTGGCCCAGGCGGGTGCGGAAGTACTCATAGCCGGTCGGGTCGATCCAGGGGTAGTGCTGGGGCCAACTGTCCAGGCGCGACTGGTGGATCTGCGGGGCGAACAGTTCGGTCAGCGAGCTGCTGGCGGCTTCCTGCCAGCAGGCCCGGCGGGCGAAGTTGACATAGGCATCCACGGCGAAACGCACCCCGGGCAGCACCAGCTCCTGGGAGCGCAGTTGATCGGGGTCCAGGCCCACCGCCTGGCCCAGCCGCAGCCAGGCTTCGATGCCGCCGTCTTCGCCGGGAGCGCCGTCGTGGTCGAGCAGGCGCTGAATCCACTCGCGGCGGATCTCCCGGTCCGGGCAGTTGGCCAGGATCGCGGCGTCCTTGAGCGGGATATTCACCTGGTAGTAAAAACGGTTCGCGACCCAGCCCTGGATCTGCTCGCGAGTCGCGCGGCCTTCATACATCGCCACGTGATACGGGTGATGGATGTGGTAATACGCGCCCTTGGCACGCAGGGCGGCTTCGAACTCGGCGGGGGACAGGGGGGTGTCAGTCATTTGGGGCTCCGGGGAATAACCGCTGGCGGTTGGGGGGCTGGGCTGGCCTCTTCGCGAGCAAGCCCGCTCCCACATTGGTTTTGCGGTGCATAAAATATCAAGTGCTACTCGGCCTCTGTGGGAGCGGGCTTGCTCGCGAAGGCGTCCTATCAGCCAGCACAAGCGTTGACTGGCACACCGCAAGCTCACCCCACATTGGTTCCGCCCTTCTTACAACTCAATACTCATTCCGTCGTAGGCCACTTCAATCTTTCTACGTACAAGTTCAGCCCGCTCGGGCGAGTCTTCGTCCAGGATCGGGTTGGTGTTGTTGATATGGATAAGGACTTTGCGCGGCCCAGGTACTTGTTCCAGTACTTCGAGCATACCACCGGGGCCATTCTGGGCCAGGTGGCCCATTTCCCGGCCAGTGCGGGTGCCGACGCCACGGCGCTGCATTTCATCGTCGTCCCACATCGTACCGTCCACCAGCAGACAATCGCTGCCGGCCATGATCGCCAGCAACGACTCGTCGACCTTGCCCAGGCCCGGGGCATAGAACAGCTTGCCACCCGTGCGCAGGTCTTCGACGATCAACCCGATGTTGTCGCCCGGGTGCGGGTCGAAGCGATGCGGTGAATAGGGCGGTGCGGCGCTGCGCAGGGGCAGTGGGGTGAAGCGCAGGTTCGGGCAGGCGGCGATGGTGAAGCTCTGGTCGAGTTCGATGCGATTCCAACTCAACCCGCCGTTCCAGTGGGTCAGCATGTTGAACAGCGGAAAGCCGGTGCTCAGGTCTTCATGGACCATGTCGGTGCACCAGACTTGATGCGGGCAACCTTCACGCAGGCTGAGCAGGCCGGTGGTGTGGTCGATCTGGCTGTCCATCAGGATGATCGCGCCAATGCCGGTGTCGCGCAGGGCCCGGCCCGGCTGCATTGGGGCAAACGCCTGGAGCTGGGCGCGAATGTCCGGAGAGGCGTTGCACAGCACCCAGTTCACACCGTCATCGGACAGGGCGATGGACGATTGGGTGCGCGCCTGGGCCCGCAGGCTGCCATCGCGAAAACCTGCGCAATTGGCGCAGTTGCAGTTCCACTGGGGGAAACCGCCACCGGCGGCAGAACCTAGAATCTGGACGAACATGGCTGCTCCATCTGCAAACCGAAATAAAAACGCCTCGGCTGGCCGAGGCGTAGTGCTGCGTGCTTAACCGCCTGCAGCATTCAACGGCTGGCGAAGTACATGGTGACTTCGAAACCGATACGCAGGTCGATATATGCGGGTTTGGACCAGGACATGGGAATACTCCTTTGGTTGGGATGCTTTCGTTAGATAGAACGGTTGAGACCTATACATATAGTCCACCTCCGTTCGGAGATGTTCAGATGCTTAGACGCCTATGTTACTAAATCTGACATATTCGTTCGCCGCGATTCTCGAAGAAAGCTCATTACGGCCCCTGCAATGATCACTGCGCCGCTTGCCAGCGCTCTCCCGGGCAGGCTCCGTTGCTCAGGCAATACCATCCTCCTTCAGCCTTGATCAGACGTTGGGCGGCCATTTGTAGCTGCTTGCGATCCAGATACACGATGGCAGCGGACAGTTGCTCAAGATAATCCGACGGGCGGGCGGCCAACTTGGCCTGCCAGAGCAGTTCGGCGGCCTGGGCGCAGGGCAGGGTGGTGTCCTGGAGTTGGGCGGCAAGCGCCTGCTGCTGGCCGGTCAGGGATGAGTCATCGAGCTGCTCGATCAGCGCCGGTAGCCCAGCCAGGAATTGTTCGATGTGGGCGCTCAGTTGCGTTGCCGAAAGGCTGGGCGATTGGACGCCGAACAACACCCCGGTTTGCCCGTCGATCTGCTTCAACCCACTGAACACCGCATAACCCAACTGCAACTCGACGCGCAGGCGCTGGTAGAACGGCGTCTGGCACAGCTGTGCCAGCAACCGCCAGGCGGCTTCGTCGGCCAGCGTCGGGGTGGCTGTCGGGCAAAACAGCAACACGGCCGGTTCTTCGCCGTGAGTCTGGAGCCTATGCCAGAGGCGTTGCCCACGAGGTGCCGGCGCCAGGCTGGCTTTATCGCCGGCAATGCCCGGCACTCGAGCCAACGCAGGGCCCAACGCCCCTTGAGTGGCCGTCGACAGGCCGATGGACAGCCCGTCCCATCGGGCCGTTGTCCACACGCTTTGGTCGCTGTCGGGCATTGGCAACGCTGGTGCTTGGCGGTTGTGGCGGCAGTGATCTGGCAGCGCCTTCAACAGATGCCGAATCGGCATCGGCAGGGTTTCGTGACCGGCTTGGGCCATTGGCAGCGGTTGTGCAAGCTTCGTCAGAACGTGTTCGAGCACCAACGGTATCGGCGCTTGTAAGCCAACCAGTTTCAGCAGCCATTGATGACCGGAGGGCTCGAAGCTGACGTCCACGCCGGCCTGGCGAGCATCCTCTCGCAGATCCTGCAGGTGCCGGTCGAGCCTGGATTGAAAGTCCAGCGGTGCCTGGGTCGTCAGTTGCCAGCGCAGGTACACCGCGCCTTCACGACCGTTGTCTGGCAGCGCCTGGCTGAACTGCATGGGCGAGCGTTCCCGGCGACCCCGGGAGCGGTCCTGGGCGAAGGTTCGCAAGCCGCGGTGGGCGCTGGTCTGGCCGCGTATCAGCCCGGCGCGGGGCGCTTCGCTTGGCGTTTGCAGGAACGGATTGGGCGCGGGCAGTTGCCATTGCCCCGCGACGTTATCGGCCGGGTGCAGTTGCCTGAGGATTTCCCTGAGCCTGACGAGGTCGTTTGCCAACAGCGGCCCGTCACGTCCTTCACCGTCCCAGCGGGCCACCTGCAAGGCCGATCCTGTCTCTTGCCGGCGCTGCAACAGTGCGGTGAACTCCTCGCGCAACGGCGCCCAGTCGTCCTGGGCGGCAAAGAACCCCAGCCAGTCGTGCAGCAACGGCTGGATCTGCGCCGCTGTCTGGGCGTTGGCGTGCTTGAGTTCGATGTGCAGCAGCGCCTGCCCGGCAAACTCATACAGCGCGGTGGCCTTGAGGCTGTCAGCCAGGCCGCGCTGACGCAACGTGGCGAGCAAGCCGCCCGGTTTGCTGGAGTTCAGCCACGTACACAGAAAGTCCAGGGCTTGAGGCGAGGCGGCGGGCAAGTCTTCGAAGGCGAACAGCCGATCAAGGCAACCCTCGCGGGGCTGTTGATAACTCGTCTGGGACGATGCCATCAAACTTGGTGGTGCCGGCCTGGCAAGCGCTTCGCCGGCCGGTATGTGGCTGTCGAACTGTTCAGCCAGCGCTTTCAAGGCGTCGATGCTCTGCGGGCCGACCAGGCTCAGGGTCATCTGGCCGCTCTGGTAAAAGCGGCGATAGAAGTCGTGCAATGCGCTTTGGAATTCGGCTTGCGTCACCACCAGGCTATCGCGATTGCCGGCATGAAAACCCCGCAGTGGATGGGTCGCCGACAGGCCGTCATGCAAGGCAAGCTGTCGCTGGGCTGCAGCATCCTGGGACCAGGCGATGAACTCGGCGTGCAGCACTTCCCGTTCGCGCAACTGATCGGCCTCATCCAGGCGTGGGTGAGCGAGCATGTCCCCCAGTCGTTCCAGTCCGTCGGCGAAGGTTGCAGGTGGCAATTCGAAGAAAAAATCCGTGGTGCGTTCGCTGGTGCGCGCATTGACCTGGCCGCCATGGCGCTGCACGTAGGCCATCAGGTTCTCCCCCGCGGGAAAACGCGCGGTGCCGAGGAAGAACAGATGTTCGAGCAAGTGCGCCAATCCCGGCCAGGCCAGGGGCGCGTCATGGCTGCCAGCCGCGACTCGCAGTACTGCAGCGCTGCGCTTGAGGCCTGGGACGTGACGCAATGTCACCCGCAAGCCGTTGGCCAGGGTTTCAGTGTGGGGGCGGAGGGAGTCGGGGGCCGGCATGAGCGCTTCCAGAACTAAGATGCGCTCATGCTAGCGGATTAGGCTGCGTTCTCAATCCTCAATCAGTGTTTGTGCAGGTCGTCGTAAAGCTCAGGGCGGCGATCGTGCAGGTAGTTGTAGGCCGCGCGGGAGTCTTCCATCAGTTGTCGATCCAGTTCTCCGACGATCAAGGCCTCATCCAGCCCTGCAAGCGCCGGGCGGCTGCCATTCGGGGCGGCGATGCTGCTTTGGCCGCAATACTGCAATTCTCCTTCGTGGCCGCAGTAGTTGGCGTACGCCACGAAACACTGGTTCTCGATGGCCCGGGCCCGCACGGTGACGTCGGCGATGAACTCGTAGGGTTGCATGTTGGCGGTTGGCACCAGGATCAGCTCGGCGCCGGCCAGGGCCAGGCGTCGGGCATTTTCCGGAAACTCCAGGTCGTAGCAGATCAGGAGGCCGAGCTTCCAGCCGTTGAGCTCGACGATAGGCAGCGCTGAGTCGCCAGCGCTGAACATGGCGTGATCAAGGTCACCGAACAAGTGGCTCTTGCGGTAGTTGGCCAGGCGCTCACCCTGGGCGTCGATCAGTTGCACGGCGTTGTAGATCTGCCCGTCTTCGCCGCGCTCAGGGTAGCCATAGACAATCGCCAGGCCGGCGGCCTTGGCAATGCGGGCGATCTGTTGCGCCCACTCGCCGTTGTAGACCTCGGCCAATACATTCACCGCGTCGACGCCGATGTTGTAGCCGGTCATGAACATCTCCGGCAGCACCAGCACATCGGCGCCCCTGGCCTCCAGCGCCACCTGGTGCAGGCGTTGCAGGTTGCCGGCCGGATCCAGTGGCAGCGGCGGGCATTGGTAGAGGGCTACACGCATCAATAACTCCTTTTATTCGGGCAGGGCGATCGGACCGATCTCATGGAACACATCACCTGGACCCGGGTTCTCGGCGTGAGTTTCACCGCCGAAGTGCTTCATGATTCCCCACACGGCATTGAGTGAGGTCTGTACCGCGCCTTCGACCCAGGCCGGTGTCCATGAGACGTCATCGCCGGCGATAAAGATCCCGCGTTGTTCGGCCGGCATGTCGTCCTGCATGAAATGCGCATACATGCGCTGGTTGTAGCGATAGTGGCCGGGCAGGGCGCCCTTGAACGCGCCGAGGAAATGAGGGTCGGCTTCCCAGGACACGGTGATCGGATCGCCGATGATCCGGGCGGCGATGTCCACCTTGGGATAGATTTTCTTCAGGGCATCGAGGGCCAGCTTCACGCGTTTTTCCACCGGGTGCGGAAGCATTTTCAGCGCGTCGCTCATCCAGGAATACGACAGGCAAATCACCCCTGGCTTGTCGTCCCCGTTGTCGAACAAATAGGTGCCACGGGTCAGACGATCGGTCAGGGTCATGCTCATCAGGTCGCGGCCGGTCTCCGGGTCCTTGTCCTTCCAGAATGGCCGGTCGACCATCACGAAGGTCTTCGACGATTGCATGTAGCGGGTGCGGTCCAGGGCCATCCACATTTTTTGCGAGAACAGCGCTTCTTCACATTCGATCTGGGTGGTCAGCAGCCAGCTCTGGCAGGTGACCAGCACCGCGGCGTACTCGCGGGTGTTGTCCCAGACGTCGGTCACGCTGAACCGGCCATCGGCCGCGCGGGCGATGCGCTTCACGCCGCTGCGTGGGGCGCCCAGGTGCAACGAATTCAGGCTGGTCCCTTGCGGCCAGTGCACGCAGCGTTCCGGCACGTGATTCCAGATGCCGTGGGGCACCTGCTCGACGCCGCCGACCACCAGGTGCTGGTGGTCGTCGCAGTTGGTCATCACGACACGGAAGATTTCCAGCATCGAATTGGGGAAGTCCGAATCCCAGCCGCCGGTGCCGAAACCGACCTGGCCGAACACTTCGCGGTGCTGGAAAGAGAGCTTGGCGAAGGCCTTGGAAGTGGCGACGAAGTCGTAGAAGGTGCGGTCGTCCCACAGTGGCACCAGGGTGTTCCACAGCTCCTTGAGGCGTGGCACGTCGCGGTCGCGGATCGCCTGCTGGATGTCGCCGAAGCGCGAGCCATCCTCCAGTGCATCGGCCCAGGCATCGGCAACTTCCTGGAACAGTGCGGGAAGGTCGGCCAGTTTCTGTGCGTAGTAGGTCTGGCCTTCCAGGTCGATGACCGTGCTGCCGGACGCTGGGGTTAGCGGGTTGGGGAAAGGTTTGGTCTCCAGGCCCAGCTTGTCGACGTAATGGTAGAACGCGGTGGAGGACACCGGAAAACGCATGCCGCCCAGCTCGGCGATCACCCCTTCGGCGCCGTTGAACGCTTGTGAACGCAGGCGCCCACCCATCTTCGACGCCTCGTAGACGACGGGCTTGAGACCCAGCTTCATCAGCTCGTACGCCGCCACCAGACCGGCGATTCCGGCCCCGACAATCGCCACTTCGGTACCGTGGTTGTGGGCGGGAATGCTGCCCAGGCCAACCGGATGTTCGATCCACTCGTCAAAGGCGAAAGGAAAGTCCGGCCCGAAAATGGTGATGGGCTTCTTACCGTCTGCTGGGTGGCGATTGTTCTTGTTCATGGCTGACCTTGGTGGGCGACTCGACGCAGTGTTCGCGTCTGAGTATAGGAAAGATGCCAGCCATTCTAGGGAGGGTGGAACACGTTAATAAGACACAATATGTCGTCGTTTTGAGCGCATATCAGTCATCTTGATCTATTCATAAAGCATAATGACGAAACCAGTCCCCTGTGGGAGCGAGCTTGCTCGCGATAGCGGTATGTCAGTCCATGACGGTGTTGACTGGATTGACGCCATCGCGAGCAAGCTCGCTCCCACAGAAACGCTCCCTGACAATTGTCTGCGCGATCAACAGCAACAGATACCTGCCGAAACTCCTATGGTTATTCCCTTGAGGTTATATATCCTGGGTGGCATATTTGTATGAAATGGGACGTTGAATACACTGACGAATTTGGGTTGTGGTGGGACCGTCTCAGTGAGTCAGAGCAAGACTCGGTACAGGTCTCGGTGATGCTGCTCGGCGATACCGGGCCGTATCTGGGCTTTCCTCACACCAGTGATATCAAAGGTTCGCGTCATGGCAACCTTCGTGAGTTACGGGTGCAACATGCAGGTAGGCCTTATCGTGTGCTCTATGCGTTTGATCCACGACGCTGCGCCATCCTGCTGATCGGGGGAGACAAAACCGGCCAGGACCGGTGGTATCAGCAATATGTGCCTTTGGCCGAACGCCTCTATGACGAGCATTTGGAAGTATTGAAGAGAGAGGGCTTTGACCATGGCTAAGAATTTTTCCGATTTGATGGCGCGTCGTTCGCCTGACTCCCAGGCTCGTGCACAGGCTCTGTATCAGCAGTTGCGTGCAGAAATGCCGTTGCACGAGTTGCGTCAGGCGCAGGAGTTGAGCCAGGAGGCCTTGGCCAAGGCACTGCATATCAACCAGGCGGCAGTCTCGAAAATGGAGCGCCGTACGGACATGTACATCAGCACATTGCGCAACTACATCCGGGCCATGGGGGGGGAATTGGAGATTATCGCGACCTTTCCGGAGGGGCAGGTCAGGATCGAAAATTTCTCTCATCCAACACCGTAACTTGCGTTGTTCCCTGGGGGAGCGAGCTTGCTCGCGATAGCGGTATGTCAATCCATGGCGGTGTTGACTGGATTGACGCCATCGCGAGCAAGCTCGCTCCCACAGGTTAAGTGACGCAGGGTTTAGACTGGCTGGCCTCGATCGATCTTGCTGCTGAGGATGATCGAGGTGGTGGTCTTTTCCACGCCGTCCACGCTGCCGATCTGGTCCAGCAACTGGTCCAGCTGTTCCGGCGAGTCCGTGCGCAACCAGGCGACATAGTCGAACTCACCGCTGACCGCGCACAGCTGCTGTACCTGGGCCATGGCGCTCAGGCGCCGCAGCACGTCCTTGCCGGAACGCGGCTGGACCTTGATGCCGACGTAAGCCTGCAAGCCACCGTCAATCACCCGTTGTCCCAGGCGCACGCCATATCCGGTAATCACCTTGGTCTTTTCCAGGCGCGCCAGCCGCGAGGTCACGGTCGTGCGGGCGATACCCAGTTGCCGGGCGAGCATGGCGACGCTTTCCCGGGCGTTGATTTGCAGCGCCGCGATCAGCTGACGGTCGATTTCGTCGAGGACGGGAGGGCGGGTGTCAGTCAAAGTGGGCTCCGGCGCAGGCATTCGATGGCGAGCATGTTACAGGCTCTCACGTGCGAAATAGCCAACGGCAGGCAAAGCCAGTGCGCGCCAGGCGGGGGCCAGGTGTACCTGTGAAGCCCTGAACCAGAAACCGTCCTGGCGAACCAGCTGTTCGGTGGGCAACTGCAACAACAGATCCAGTGAGAACGACTGCACTGAACCCGGGTCGTCATCGTCTTGCGCTTCCCAATCGTGCTCGAAACACCGTACATGCAGCTGTTCGTCGTCGAAGCTTTCAAACAGCGGCCGGTTGCCGAGCCACTGCGGATGCACCCGCAATGTGTGTTCCTGGACATCCAGGAGCAGCAATTGCCAGCCTCGATAACTTCCACACTGTTCTGTCACATCGGTCGCCATGCAGGTCAGGGCCAGATAGCGGCTATCCGTCGACCAGATCATCGACGGTGCCAGGTCGACCAACGCGCAGCCTGAGGCTGTCAGCAGATGGCCTCCGAGCCGGGGCGTCTGCGCACGCACCCAACTGTCGGCATATTCCGTTTCGCTGCCGAACAGCCAGGCGGCATCCTGATGGTCGGGGGCGGGCTGGATGAAGTCTCCGTCAGCGTTGGCCACTTGCGGACGATCCACCAGGCGCCAGGGGGCGACGCTGTGCAGTTGTGAGTTTGTCACCTGCAGGTCCACGGTGTTGTAGAACAGCCGGGATTGCTCGCTGTGATGAAAGAACGAAGGATCGCTGCCGATCGGCGGCGCCGGGATGTTGAAGCGTTGAAGCGCGCGGCTGTCCAGGTCGTGGTCAAGACGACCGGCCACCACGGCCAGACTCAGGCGGCCATCCCGAAAATCGAGTATTCGTTCCACCCACATGGAGGGGCCTTCCAGCAGGCGTCGATCCTGCACATCTGCAATGACCGCATGGGTGGCCACTGTCGTTGAGTCTGCAAAGGGCAGCAGTGCCAGGTAGCGCCCGCAGTCAGAGGCGCGATGATCCAGCAACCAACTGCCTGGCAAGTGCCAATCACCAATCTGGCAGCGATAACCGCCAAGCCCCTCGCGATTGTCGCAAAGCCAGATGAGCTGAGCGCATGCGCCACCCAGCAGCGGCTGCGTCTCGATGTACGAGTCACCTCGCACTCCCGGACTGTCCAGCGGCATCACAATGGCCGTGCGGGTCAGTTTGAACTCAGCAACCTGTACGCGACCCTGGGCGTCATGACCGGCCTGGGTTTCGGTATCGCTGTGGATGCTGTCCAGACGGTAACCATACCGGCCGGAACCCGGTCGCGGATAGTCGAGGTACGCGCCGATATGCACATGGTGCGCGTCGAGGCTCAGCAACTCATGCCAGTAGAAGGACGGTTCAGCAGCACTCTTCACCCACGGCGAGGGCAGGGCGCGCCAGCCTTTGTCGAGCTGCCACAACCAATACTGGTCGCCATCTGCTTGAGGATCCCGCGCCTGGGCCAGGCACACCAGGGCGCGTTGATCGGTGCTCCACACCAGTGGCGCATCGGCCGCCATCAGCAGGCCAGACGGTTGTCCGTTGATGCTGACGGTGTAGCGCGGTGAACGCAGCGGTTCCAGTGGCTGGTCCAGATCACGGAACGTCGAAGGCAATGAAATGTTGCCTTGCAGGCATTGCAGGCCGTCGGCGGAACGTCGTTCGAACGTGTGCAGGACATGCTCCGGGTGCCAGTCGGGTTCCAGCCAGAGATCGGCGACAGGCACCAGATTGGAAACGCTGGCGGTTTTTAACAGCTCATCGAGCCGGGTTTCGCGAACGCTGTTATCCACCAGTGGGCTATGGCGTCCATTCAACAGGTCGAGGTCAAAAGCGTCCAGCTCCCAGAGCTCGCTGTCGGCGCAGCGGTACAGCTGGCGTTGCTGACGGTCGAGGACCACCAGTCCCCATGCTTGCCGGGACGGTACCGGTGCCGCGAAATAGCGCCCGTCGCTGGAGAACACGGCCGAAGAGCCCAGGCCTTGCAGGAGCACGCCGTCGGGGAACAGATAGTCGCAATAAGTCGGGCCGCCCATGGCGATTTCGCCGTGGTTGAACGCCCGGATCGGCTCGCCTTCAGGGGTCAGCAGCGGTTCGTTTCCGCCCCAGGCACTCGGCCCTTTGCTGGAAGTGGGTGTCAACCCAAGGCGCCTCTCCCAGCTACTGACGCAGGCGAGCCCGACCATGATGCCGACGATCGCTACCAAGATGCCCCACCACTCAGGCAACGCCCGGCCCAGGCTGAAACCCAGGCCAAACACAGCGCCGACCGTCAGCCGGGCAATGCCTCGGCCCATCGCCAAAAAGCCCAGGCGAGCGGCCAGGCCCATCAGCAGCCCAAGGAACACCACCGCCAGCAAAGCCAATGGGGGTGGCAGCACGGTGACGAAAAAGGCCGGCACCAGCAGGATGCCGAGTTGCCAGAACAGTTCAAGAAACAGTCGGGGGAGGCTGGGGCTGGCGATGATGGGCGTCTCGGTGAGGGAGGGGGATTTTTATTGTAATGGAGCGAAAGAGGCTAACGGGAGAACTGATCCTCTGTGTGACACAACGGTTTTGATTTTTCGGCAAGTTAGGTATACGTTACATCCAAAGTGACTTGTTGCGTATACAGAACATGGACTATGCCCTTATCACAACACGTCTTGGCGAACAGGTCCGGCAGCGCCGCCTGAATCGCGGTCTGACCCAAGCCGATCTCGCTGCTTTGGCGGGTATCACCCGGCAGAAGATCATCGCCATTGAAAAGGGTGACCTGTCGGTGGGCATGCTCGCCTACGCGCGAATTCTGGGGGCTCTGGATTGTGAATTCGCCGTGGTGCCAGCTGCAATGCCCACGCTTGACGAAATCCAGGGAGTGTTCGACTGATGACGACCTTACTACAGGTTGCGACGCCTGAAGGCGACAGCGGGAAAATGATTCATGGCAGTGGTGGAGACCACTGTTGATCGACTGTTGTCCCATATGATTTTGGGTCAGAGACGGCACCGAGAAATCGTGCCAGGGCTTCAGTCCCCCTCCGTGAACCGCCGCCGCGTCAGAAAAAGCACCACGCCCAGCGGCACGGCCAGCAGTGCTAGCAGCTCCAGGTCAAAGCCCAGCACCTGCTGCTCACCAACCTTGAAGATGCTGACCAAGCCCGTTGCCAGCAGCGCCAAACCCAGCCACTTGCGCAGCGAGTATGGTTTCAGAAACTGAACGAGGATCGCGCCCAGCACCAGAAGGACGACAGTTTGCATGATGTAGGGCATGTGCAGTTCCTCAGACCTTGATGACCAGCGTCGATAGGTCTAAGCGACTGTATCTGTGGTGGTCCATCCAGAAACACGAAAGCCGCGCAATGCGCGGCTTTTTGTATGGTGGGCCCACACGGACTCGAACCGTGGACCAAAGGATTATGAGTCCTCTGCTCTAACCAACTGAGCTATAGGCCCTCAGTAGGCCGCGGATTATAGCGACGGTTTCTCGGCTGTGCTATCCGAAAAATCCGATACGGTCACACGAAGAAACGTTGCGGCAAATTCGTCGGCGCCCAGGGGCAGGCTGACGATGTAGCCCTGGATCTGTTCGCAACCTTCTTCGGTCAGGAATTGCTGCTGGGCCAGGGTTTCGACGCCCTCGGCGATGATGGTGAATTGCATGCTGCGGCCCAGCGCGATGATTGCCCTCACGATGGCCGCGTCGTGGGGGTCGTCGGGCAGGCCGCGGACGAAGGATTGGTCGATCTTGAGGATATCCAGCGGCAGGCGCTTGAGGTAACTCAGGGAGGAATAGCCCGTGCCGAAGTCGTCGATGGCCAGTTGCACGCCGAGGTTTTTCAACTGGTGCAGCACCGTCAGGGCCTCTTCGGCCTGGCTCATGATGAAATTTTCGGTAATTTCCAGTTGCAATAAGTCGGGCTGGAGCTGGTGTTCGCGCAGCAGTTGCTCGATACGCCCCAGCAGGTTGGGTTGGCGCAGTTGGGCGCCGGCCAGGTTGACCGAGAGGGGGCCGAGGCTTTCATAGGTGCTGTTCCATTCGCACAGTTGCCGGCAGGCGCGTTCCAGTACCCAGTCGCCTATTTGCAGGATCATGCCGTTTTCTTCCGCCAACGGGATGAAGTGTTCGGGCGGGACGTCGCCAAATGTCGGGTGATACCAGCGAATCAGCGCCTCGGCGCCCACCAGGCGGTTGTCGGCGAGGCTGATTTTCGGTTGGAAGGACAGTGACAGTTCGTTGCGCTCGATCGCTCGTCGCAGCTCGTGTTCCAAGGCCACGCGCTCGCTGGCCTGGGCGGTGAGGTCACAGGTGTATTTCTCCACCCGGTTGCGGCCCTTGGCCTTGGAGCGGTACATCGCCGCGTCAGCGTTCTTGACCAGCGTGGCGACGTCGCAGCCATCCTGTGGGTAGAGGCTGGTACCGATGCTGGCACTGATGAAGAACTCGTGCTCGCCGGCCTGGAATGGCGCGGCAAAGCAGTTCAGCAGTTTCTGGGCGATGTGCTCGGCATCGCTGGGCTGTTGCAGGCCCGGCAGCAGGATAATGAACTCGTCGCCGCCCAGGCGTGCCACGGTGTCGATGTCGCGCAACTGTTCGCGCAAGCGTACGGCAATGCCCTTGAGCAACAGATCGCCGACCGGGTGCCCGAGGCTGTCATTGATGTGCTTGAAGCGGTCCAGGTCCAGGAACAGCACGGCACCCTGGCCACCGTTTTCCTGCTGGCCATTGAGGGCTGCCAGCAAGCGGCTTTCGAACAGTGTGCGATTCGGCAGGCCCGTCAGCGGGTCGTGGTGGGCCTGGTAATCGAGGCGGGCCTGAGCGTGTTTGAGGCTGGAGATATCGGCGAAGACCGCGACGAAATGGGTGATCTGTCGATCCCGATTGCGCACCGCGCTGATGGTCAGCCAGCTAGGGTAGAGCTCGCCGTTCTTGCGCCGATTGGAGATCTCTCCCTGCCAGTGGCCCTCCGCCGTCAACTGGTGCCACATCGCGGCGTAAAACGCACTGTCATGCAGGCCTGAAGCCAACAACCGAGGTGTATGGCCCAAGGCTTCGGTTTCGCTGTAGCCGGTGATTTCGGTGAAGGCTCGGTTCACTGCGCTGATGTGCTGTTGCGTATCGGTGATCAGCACGCCTTCGGCAGTGCTTTCGAACACGGTGGCGGCCTGTTGCAGTTTCTCCTGCATGAGGTGGCGTTCGGTGATGTCCCGGGCGATGGTCAGCATGCAGTCTTCGTTGCCGATGGGCAGCGGGCGGCTGGAGACTTCGCACAGCCGGATCTGCCCGTCGTTGCGACGGATATGGCAGCTGAAATCCCTGACGAAGCCGTCCCGCTTCAGCAGGTCGAGCATCTGCTTTCGCTCGTTGAGGTTGACCCAGATGCCCAGGTCCAAGGTGGAGCGGTCCACCGACAGGGCGCTGTTGAAGCCGGTAATGCGGCTGAAGCCTTCGTTGACTTCGATCAGCAGGCCGTCGCTTTGCCGGGACAGCAGCAGGCCATCGGGCGAGGCGTGGAACGCCTTGGCAAACTTCTCTTCGGATGTCTGCAATTGCTGCTGGGTTTCCTTGAGTTGACTGATGTCCCGTACCACCACGACCAGGGCTGGCGTCGTGTCGAGGTCGAAGGGCTCGGCGGAGATCAGCCCGGTGAACACCTGGCCATTGCTACGGCGGAAGGGCATTTCCAGGTTGCGAATGCTGCCGGCCTGCAAGCGCTGCAACAGGCCCGGCCCCACGCCCTGGATGCCCCAGATATCCAGTTCGGTTGCGCTGTGTCCCACCACCTCGGCGGCACTCAAACCGATCTGTTCTTCGAAGGCCTTGTTAACTTCCAGCAGGCAACCGTCCAATAACCGTGCAATCACCAGGATGTCCGGGCACTGGCGGAATACCGAGGCAAATTTCTGCTCCGAAAGGCGCAGCGCTTCCTCGGTGCGCTTGGCTTCACTGATATCGATCATCAGCCCGCGCATCACTGGTTCGTGCCCGTGCTCGATCAGGCTGACAATATCGCGCACCCACAGGCAGCGGCCATCGGCGGTGATCACGCGATAATCGACGCAGTAGTCGCGACCTGCCAGCACTTCATGATCGCAGTAGGTCTGGGCGCGGATCAGGTCGGCCGGATGAATGATGTTGCGCCAGAAACCTGGGACCAGCCAATGGGAGAGGGGATAGCCCAACAGGTCTTCGGCGTGGGGCGACACGTAGCTGTAGGTGAAATCGCTGACCCTTGCCTCCCAGGCAATGGCCGACAGGCTCTCCACTAGCCCACGGTAATGGTATTCACTGCTGCGCAGCTCCTGCTCAAGCTCGACCCGTCGGGAGATTTCCGAGCTGAGTCGGCGGTTGATACGAATCACCACCGCCAGTATGCCGACCATCAGCAGCAGCGCAGGCAGGCCGTAAAACAGTAAGTCTGACCAGAGCTGGCGATAGTCGTGCACATTGCCGACCCACTTCTGCTGGATCTCGGCGACCTCGGCCGGGCTCATGTCTGCCAGGACTTTGTCCAGGATGCCCACCAATATCTTGTTGTCTCGAGGGACGGCCATTGCCAACTGATAGCGATAAGGCGTTTCCCCGCTGACATAAAGGCCTTCGAGCTTGAGTTGGCGCAGGCTCCAGACGCTGGAAGCCAGATCGCCCACCACCGCGTCCACTTCATCGGTTGCCAGTGCTTGCAGGGCTGAACTGACGTTGGGCAGCGCCACGAGGTTCAGGTCGGGATGGTGGTTGCGCAGCAATTCATGGGGGGCATAGTTCTCCACCACGGCGATTTTCAGCCCGTACAGTTCCTTGAGGTTGTGCGGCTGGGCGCCACCGCGATGGGCCAGGATGACAATGGGGAAATCCAGGTAAGGCCGGGTAAACGCCAGGTAATTCTGACGCTCCGGTGTGGACATGATGCCCGGCAAAAGGTCGATTTTGCCCTGTGCGACCTGCTCGAGCACGGCGGTCCAACTGACCGGCTCGATGGGGGTGAGCTTGATGGCCAGCCGTTCACGAATGACGTCGACGTAGTCGGCGGCCAGGCCCTGATAGCGGCCCTGGTCATCGCGAAACTCAAACGGCGGCCATGAGGCATCGACACCCAGGCGCAGGTCGGGGTGGTTCTTGAGCCAGCGGAGCTCCTCGTCGGTGAGCGTCAACGCGCCAGCTGTTGCGGTCCAGGTCATCAATGACAGCAAAAGCGCGGCCGTCAGTCTGGGCATCACTGTCTCGTCATGGCTTGGGGAGGATGATTCGAGTGTAGACGGGCAACAGGGTGGTGGGGTGTAACGAGGGGGATTTTATCTGTGCATAACAAAACCCCCGGCAGGGCCGGGGGTTTTGAAGGGTCACTCGTCGAGGAAGGAGCGTAGATGCTCGCTTCGCGTCGGGTGGCGCAGTTTGCGCAATGCCTTGGCTTCGATCTGACGAATCCGCTCACGGGTCACATCGAACTGCTTACCGACTTCCTCAAGGGTGTGGTCGGTATTCATGTCGATGCCGAAGCGCATGCGCAGTACCTTGGCTTCACGGGCAGTGAGGCCGGAGAGTACTTCGCGAGTCGCTTCCTTGAGACTCTCGACAGTGGCGACATCAATCGGAGACTGCATGGTGGAGTCTTCGATGAAGTCACCCAGATGGGAGTCTTCGTCATCACCGATCGGGGTTTCCATGGAGATCGGCTCTTTGGCGATCTTCAATACCTTGCGGATCTTGTCCTCAGGCATTTCCATGCGTTCGCCCAGCTCTTCCGGCGTCGGTTCGCGACCCATTTCCTGCAGCATCTGCCGGGAAATACGGTTGAGCTTGTTGATCGTCTCGATCATGTGCACCGGGATACGGATGGTGCGGGCCTGGTCGGCGATCGAGCGAGTGATCGCCTGACGGATCCACCAGGTGGCATAAGTCGAGAACTTGTAGCCGCGACGGTATTCGAACTTGTCCACCGCCTTCATCAGGCCGATGTTGCCTTCCTGGATCAGGTCGAGGAATTGCAGGCCGCGGTTGGTGTACTTCTTGGCGATGGAGATCACCAGACGCAAGTTCGCTTCGACCATCTCTTTCTTCGCGCGGCGGGCCTTGGCCTCGCCGATCGACATGCGACGGTTGATGTCCTTGATTTCGGCGATCGTCAAACCGGTTTCGGTTTCCAGCGCGGTCAGCTTCTGCTGGCAACGAATGATGTCCGGTTGCAGGCGACCAATGGCTTCAGCGTATTTGCTCTTGCCCTTGGCCAGTGCATCGGTCCAGCTTTCGTCAACTTCGTGGCCAGGGAACTGGCGCAGGAAATCGGCACGCGGCATGCGGGCATCACGCACGCAAAGCTGCATGATCGCGCGCTCTTGCTGGCGCAAGCGATCCAGAGCACTGCGAACACGCTCGACCAGGCCTTCGAATTGCTTCGGTACCAGCTTGATCGGCATGAACAGCTCGGCCAGTGCCAACAGCTCGGCAATCGCCTGCTTGTTGTTGCGGCCGTGCTTTTTCAGCGCCTTGCGGGTGATTTCCATCTGGTCAGCCACAGCGCCGAAACGCTGTGCTGCGATGACTGGATCCGGACCGCTTTCGGCTTCTTCCTCGTCGTCGCTCGCTTCGGCGTCGTCGTCATCGGTGTCGTCGTCGGCCTTGACGGCTTTCGCGTCGATCGGCGGCGGCACTTCGGCGGCAGGCGGCGCGATGCCGTCGTCCGGATCGATATAGCCGCTCAAGACGTCGGACAGGCGCCCACCTTCGGTGGTGACGCGGGTGTACTCGGAGAGAATATGGTCAACCGTGCCAGGGAAGTGCGCGATTGCGCCCATCACTTCACGGATGCCTTCTTCAATACGCTTGGCGATTTCGATTTCGCCTTCACGCGTGAGGAGCTCTACCGTACCCATTTCACGCATGTACATGCGCACGGGGTCGGTGGTGCGACCAATGTCGGTCTCGACCGCTGCCAACGCTGCGGCCGCTTCTTCAGCGGCCGCCTCGTCGGTATCGGCGTCGGCCAGCATAAGGGCATCCTTATCTGGAGCAACCTCGAATACGTTGATCCCCATGTCGTTGATCATGCGGATGATGTCTTCCACCTGTTCCGGATCTGAAATATCCTCCGGCAGGTGGTCGTTGACCTCCGCGTAAGTCAGGTAGCCCTGCTCACGACCCAATAGGATCAACTCTTTGATACGAGACTGCTGTTGCGCTTTTCCGGACATAACACCCTATCCACTGAAGGTCTTGGCGGGCAAAAAACAAGCCGAGGATTATACCTGAGCTGTGACCTCACGCGCCAGTTGAGGTCGGGTTTGATGCGCAAACATTGCGGCTGAGTAAGTCGCGCAATTGGTTTTTCTCTTCGCTGGTCAACTCGCTCTGGCGAGCTTTTCGCAGAAGTTGTTCCAGGTTTCGCTCGCGTTGGCGGGCGGACAAGCTAGTAATGGTGTCGAAAAACTGTTGTTCAAGGTTGTCTCCTTCAATCAGCCATTCCTTCTCGGCCAGGGCCTTCAAGAGGCGCCCCTGCTCGGTCCCGTGCCACCGTGCGATCAACTGGAAAGAGTTTAACTTGGGGTTCTTCTGCACGGCTTCAAGGAGTGCAACCAGCAATTGCGTATTGCTGTGATCCTCGGCGGCGAAGTGCCCGGCGTCCTCTACTTTTTCCGCCAGTTGCGGGTGATGCAGCAAGGTGCGCAAGGCGGCCAGTGTTGGTGGTTCGACGGCGGCCGGCACGCGCGGGGCACGTGGTTGGTCGCGATCGCCGCGCTTGCCGTTCTTGTCCCAGGGTTTCTTGTCCCATTTCTTGCCGCCACTGCCGGGTTTTTTCGGTGTCCATTCCTGCTGGGGGGCGTAATCCTGCTGGGGTTGATGATAGTCGGCGAAATCCGGCATCGCGTCGTAATCGATGCCCGGGTCATAAGCGGGTGGCGCCTCCTGGGGGGCGCTGTGCACCAGTTGATTGACCGCTTCGCTGTTCAGGCCGGTGATCTCGGTCAGGCGCTGGCGCATGAGTGTGCGCAGGTTGGCGCCGGGCACCTTGTCGATCAGCGGTGCCGCGAGGGTGGCCATGTGGGCCTTGCCTTCGAGGGAGCGTGGGTCGGCTTCTTCGGTCAACTGCTGGAAAAAATAATCGGCCAACGGTTGTGCGTGCTGGTTGATCCGCGCACGGAACGCGTCGGTACCCTCGGAGCGCACCAGGGTGTCCGGGTCCTCGCCCTCGGGCAGGAACAGAAAACGCGCCCGGCGCCCGTCCTGCAGGCATGGCAAGGTGGCCTCCAGTGCGCGCCAGGCGGCGTTACGGCCGGCCTGGTCGCCGTCGAAGCAGAACAGCACGTTGGGCACCACGCGAAACAGGCGCTTCATGTGTTCTTCGCTGGTGGCTGTGCCCAGGGTCGCGACGGCATTGCGCAGGCCTTGCTGGGCCAGGGCAATCACGTCCATGTAGCCTTCGACGACGATGATTTCGTCGAGGTTGCGGTTGTTCTTGCGTGCTTCGTACAGGCCGTAGAGTTCCTGGCCCTTATGGAACACCGGGGTTTCCGGGGAGTTCAGGTATTTCGGCTTGTCGTCGCCCAGCACCCGGCCACCAAAGGCGATGATCCGCCCGCGTGTGTCGCGGATCGGAAACATGACCCGGTCGCGGAAGCGGTCGTAGCGCTTGCCGGTTTCGGCATTTTCAATCAGCAGGCCAGCGTCGATCATGGCGCGCTGTTGCAGCGTATCGCTGCTTAGGTGCTTGTACAGGTTGTCCCAGCCGGGCGGGGCGAAGCCGAGGCCGAAGTCCCGGGCGATTTCGCCGGTCAGGCCGCGGCCCTTGAGATAATCCACCGCGGCCTTGCGTGCCGGATGGCTTTTGAGGGCCTGGCGATAAAAATCCGCCGCCGCCGTCAGCAGTGGGTAAAGTGGAGAGTCGGTCGGTTGGCGTGGTTTGTGCGGTCGACCGCTTTCCTCGCGGGGTATTTCCATGCCGGCGGCTTTGGCCAGTTCTTCGACGGCCTGGGGAAAGTCCAGGTTGTCGTGGTCCATGATGAAGCCGAGGGCGTTGCCGCCAGCGCCGCAGCCGAAGCAATAGTAGAACTGCTTGTCGGGGCTGACGCTGAAAGAAGGCGTTTTCTCTTTATGGAACGGGCAGCAGGCCGTGTAGTTCTTGCCCGCTTTCTTCATTTGCAGGCGAGAGCTGACCACGTCGACGATGTCGGTGCGGTTCAGGAGGTCGTCAATAAAGCTCTGGGGAATCAGCCCGGCCATGGCGTTCTCATCATCACTGCGCGAAATATGGACCCGAAATCGGCAGGCGTAACCGGGTCTGGGTTTGAGGCACGCTAAATCGGTGGCTCGACCGGGTCGTCTGCATCATCGCTGTCGGGAAGTGTATCTGCCGATAATCCACTGACGTTAATAACTATCAGTATTCGACTGTTTGAATGTGTTGCGCTGAGTCCGGTAACGGCCGTTCAGGCCTCGGATAGCTCATGAAGCGGACACGCAGGCAGGTGCCTTGGGCTGATCGTCGTTAGAGGAATCAGGGTGTGCTCGTCGGTAGCCTTGGAAGGCTCGTCAGGAAAGACGTGCACCGCTGGCAAAAGAGCCAGGTCTGACGCGGTGAAGCAGGTTGTCTTGGTCGCGTCTGCGGCTTTGACAGTGAAGCATCAAGCGTTATTCCGCAAATGCCATAAGCCCGGCTTGAGGGCCGGGCTTGGCAGAAGCTTGCTACGGACGTCTGTGTATTAGTACAGACGTACGGCGCGGCGCTGTTCGCGCTGAACTTTCTTGGCGTGACGCTTAACAGCGGCTGCTGCCTTGCGCTTACGCTCAGAAGTCGGCTTCTCGTAGAATTCGCGGCTACGAACTTCAGCCAGAACACCGGCTTTTTCGCAGGAGCGCTTGAAACGACGCAGAGCTACGTCGAAGGGTTCGTTCTCTTTTACTTTGACGGCTGGCATCCAGAGCTACCTTCATTCATTACCGGGGTCAACATCCTCGCGGCAAAAGAGCACTTGAAGACGTCGGTTTTTAAGGGTTGCGGATGTTAACCCCTCAACGCTCGGAATGCAAAGCCTCTGATCGAAAACCGCTGGTCGGGGCACAACGCGGCGACTATTATGCGCGCCTTCGAATTCAGCCTCTACAAGGCGCAAACCCATGCTAGTACTGGGATTAGAAACCTCCTGCGACGAAACTGGTGTCGCACTTTACGACAGTGAACGTGGCCTGCTGGCCGATGCGCTGTTCAGCCAGATCGACCTGCACCGCGCCTATGGCGGGGTGGTGCCCGAGCTTGCCTCCCGCGATCACGTCAAGCGCATGCTGCCCTTGATTCGCCAGGTCCTGGCCGAGGCTGGCTGCGTGCCGACCGAGATCGACGGCATCGCCTACACCGCCGGCCCGGGCCTGGTGGGCGCGTTGCTGGTGGGCGCGTCCTGTGCCCAGGCGCTGGCCTTTGCCTGGGGGATTCCGGCCCTGGGCGTGCATCACATGGAAGGCCACCTGCTGGCGCCGATGCTGGAGTCGCAACCGCCACAATTTCCGTTCGTCGCTTTGTTGGTATCGGGCGGCCATACGCAGCTCATTCGGGTCGATGGGATCGGCCAATACGAGCTGCTCGGCGAAACCCTCGACGATGCTGCCGGCGAAGCGTTCGACAAAACTGCAAAAATGATGGGCCTCAATTATCCCGGTGGGCCGGAAATCTCCCGGCTTGCGACGCAAGGGGTCGGTGGGCGTTTCGTGTTCCCGCGGCCGATGTGTGACCGTCCCGGCCTGGATTTCAGTTTCAGCGGGCTGAAGACCTTTGCCCTGAACACCTGGCAGCAGTGTGTCAGCGCCGGGGACGACAGTGAACAAGCCCGTTGCGACATCTCGCTGGCGTTCCAGCAGGCCGTGGTGGAGACTTTGACCATCAAGTGCAAGCGTGCCCTCAAGCAGGCCGGGCTCAAGCGCCTGGTGATCGCTGGCGGTGTGAGTGCGAACAAGGCCTTGCGGACATCGCTGGAGAAAATGCTCGGCGACATGAAGGGCGACGTTTACTACGCCCGGCCGGAGTTCTGCACAGATAACGGCGCGATGATTGCCTTTGCCGGCTGCCAGCGTTTGCAGGCCGGCCAGCACGAAAGCCTGGCGATCAGCGTGCAGGCGCGCTGGCCGATGGAGCAGTTGGCGCCGCTGTGAAGCGTCATTTAAAAATGCCGTTCGCGCCCGGCGAACAGGTCGCGTAGATTGCCCCGGTGACGCCAGACGATCAGTGCAACCAGTGCGGTCATTGGCAGCAAGGCCGCCGGTTCCTGCCAGGCCAGCAACGGCAGGGTCAGCGGTGTGGCGATCAGCGCGGCCAGGGAGCTGGTGCGGGTCAGGTAGAACGTCAGCAGCCAGGCACAGACAGCCAGCAGGGCGGCGGGCGGGTACAGGCCCAGCAGCATGCCGGCGGCGGTGGCGACACCCTTGCCGCCACGAAAGCGAAAGTACAGCGGGAATAGATGGCCGATAACGGCGCAGACGCCGATCCAGGCCTGTTGCTGCAACGAGAGCCCTGCAAGGCTGGCGATCAATACCGGGACAAGGCCTTTGCAGAGGTCGCCCAGCAGGGTCAGGATGGCGAGTTTGCGTCCGGCCAGGCGCAGCATGTTGGTGGCGCCGGCATTGCCTGAGCCACTCATTCGCGGATCCGGGTGACCGGTCAGGCGGCTGAGCAAAATGGCGAAGGACAGCGAGCCGAGCAGGTAGGCGAGAATCGCCAGTAACCAAAACATGCTAACTATTCCGGGCGAGGACGCCCTGATTCTAACGGCGCATTGCGCCCTTGTCGTGCTGCGGAGAAGAGTGCTTGGACAGAGTGTTTATCGAAGGCCTGGAAGTCGACACGGTAATCGGTGCCTACGACTGGGAGCGAGGCATCCGACAGTGCCTGCGGCTTGACCTGAGCTTTGCCTGGGACAACCGCCCGGCCGCCGCGGGCGACGACCTGACCCTGGCGCTCGACTACGCCAGCGTATCGTCGCGCATCCAGGCGTTTGCCGAGCAGGCGCAGTTCCAATTGGTCGAGACCTTTGCCGAGCGGCTGGCCCAGGCGCTCATGGATGAGTTCAAGATCACCTGGCTGCGTCTGAAAGTGACCAAGCCTGGCGCTGTACCGGCGGCCAGCGGCGTGGGTGTGGAGATCGAGCGCGGATGTCGCTGACTCAGGTTTTTCTCGGGCTCGGCAGCAATATCGAGCGCGAAACCCATCTGTGCGCCGGTCTGGAGGCCTTGGCCGGTTTCCTGGTGGACATGCGCTGTTCGGCGGTGTTCGAGAGCCAGCCGGTGGGTATCAAGAGCGGGCCATTCTTCAATTTTGTCGTCTCGGCCTTCACGGATCTGCCGCTGATGGAACTGGATCGTCGCCTCAAGTTCATTGAGGCGGACAACGGTCGCTATGCGCCGGACCGCAAGGGGCTGCCGCTGGATATCGACGTGTTGTTGTATGGCGAACAGGTCGGCAACTTCGATGGGTTGATCCTGCCGCGCGCGGAAATCCTCAAGAACGCCTTCGTCCTGTGGCCTTTGTCGTTGATCGCGCCGGATCGAATTCATCCGGGTGTGGGCAAAAGCTTTGCCACGTTGTGGGAAGAAGCGCAGATCGACCAAGTGCTGGCGCCGGTGGCTTTTGAATGGCGAGGCCGGCAGCTTACGCCATCGAATCTGCGCTGAGGCGCCTGCCGCTATCGCGAGCAAGCTCGCTCCCACATTAGGATTTCAGCGTGCACATAGCTTGTGTTCAACCGAAATCCACTGTGGGAGCGAGCCTGCTCGCGATGACGACGGAACATCCAACACAAATGCAAGCTGATCCAAGATTCCGTCAGCTTGCCGCTTCCTTGTAGGCCTTCAACACCCTGAGACGCTCACGCTTGATCGCCTCTCCCAGCTCCGGCCCCTTGAAACCCTTCTCCAGCAAAGGCTGCACCGCCACCGCGCGGGCCGCTGCCGCTGCGCCTCGCAGATAATCAGCCTGTGGATAACTCCGTTCTTCAAGCCCTTTGCGCCCTCGCGCATCCATCTCACAGGCTGCGATGAACTCCTCGAAGCGCTGAGGTCGACGGTACACATCGAAACTCTGCAGCAGCTCAAGCAAAGTAGACGCCTTCAGTTCAAGCGCGCGATGGCCATGGGTGTGGTATTGGCCGACCAACAACGCCAGCTCCTGACAGTCGCGGGGCGCCTTGAAGCGCTCGTTGACCGCTTTGATCAGCTTCAACCCCGTGTGCTCATGGGCGATGTGTCGCGGCCATTCGTGTTGGGGCGTCAGGCCTTTGCCCAGGTCATGGAGCAGGCAGGCCCAGCGGACCGTCAGCGGCTGTCGATGCAGGGCGGCTTGTTCCAGCACGCTCAGGGTATGGACGCCGGTGTCGATTTCCGGGTGATGGGCTTCAGGCTGGGGTACGCCAAACAGCGCATCGACCTCAGGCATCAGGACCTTGAGGGCCGTGCAGTCGCGCAAGACCTGGATAAATACCTGTGGCTGTTTTTCCATGAGCGCACGGGAAATTTCTTTCCAACTGCGCTCGGCCGTCAGTGCTTCCAGCTCGCCGGAATCGCTGAGTTGGCGCATCAGTTCAAGGGTTTCGTCTGCCACCTTGAAACCCAGCGGAGCATAACGCGCGGCGAAGCGGGCAACCCGCAGGACTCGGAGTGGATCTTCGGCGAAAGCAGGGGAAACGTGACGCAGTATCCGGGCTTCCAGATCGCGCTGGCCGTGATACGGATCGGTCAGGTTGCCATGGTCGTCTTCTGCCATGGCGTTGATGGTCAAGTCCCGGCGAACCAGGTCCTCCTCCAAGGTCACTTCAGGGCTGGCATGGAACACGAAGCCGCCATAGCCGCGACCACTTTTGCGCTCTGTGCGGGCGAGGGCGTATTCCTCGCCAGTCTTCGGCTCGAGGAATACCGGAAAATCGGCCCCCACGGGGCGAAAACCCTTGGCGAGCATTTCCTCGGTGGTGGCCCCCACCACGACCCGATCGACGTCGGTGACGGGAATGCCCAGCAGGCGATCGCGAACGGCGCCGCCAACTTTATAGATCTGCATAAAAAACCTCCGTTGGTCCGACAGGATAACCTTTGCGTCAGACGTCCGGAGGCGAAAACGGGATCAAAGATGAATGACGGCCAGGTCCAGGCGGCCATAGTCGCCTTCGGCTTGTTCGCTTCTGGGGGGCACGTGATGGGTTTTCATCACTTGGTCGCCTTGCAGGGTTTCCAGGTGGATGTCGAAACCCCAGAGGCGATGCAGGTGCTTGAGCACTTCGTCGGTGGAATCGCCCAGTGGTTTGCGGTTGTGCGCCTGGTGCCGCAGCGTCAGCGAACGATCCCCGCGGCGGTCAATGCTGTAGATCTGCACATTGGGCTCCCGATTGCCCAGGTTGTACTGCGCCGCGAGGGTTTCGCGAATGATGCGGTAGCCGCCCTCGTCGTGAATGGCAGGTACCAGCAGGTCATCTTTCTGATCGTCATCGAGGATGCTGAACAGTTTCAGATCGCGGATCACCTTGGGCGAAAGGTACTGCAGGATGAAGCTTTCGTCCTTGAAGCTGCTCATGGCGAATTTAATGGCGGACAACCAGTCCGAACCGGCGATTTCCGGGAACCAGTGACGATCTTCCTCGGTAGGGTTTTCGCACATGCGCCGGATGTCGCGGTACATGGCGAAACCCAGTGCGTAGGGGTTGATACCGCTGTAGTACGGGCTGTCGAAGCCGGGCTGGAACACCACGCTGGTGTGGGACGTCAGGAACTCCATCATGAAGCCGTCGGTGACCAGGCCTTCGTCGTACAGGTCGTTCATCAGCGTGTAGTGCCAGAACGTGGCCCAGCCTTCGTTCATCACTTGGGTTTGGCGCTGTGGATAGAAATACTGGGCGATCTTGCGCACGATGCGCACGATTTCCCGCTGCCAGGGCTCCAGCAACGGCGCATGTTTTTCAATGAAATAGAGAATGTTCTCCTGGGGCTCGGCAGGGAAACGGGCATTGTCTTTTTCGTTGTACTTGTCTGCACCCTTGGGAATGGTGCGCCACAGATCGTTGATCTGTTTTTGCAGGTGCTCTTCGCGATCCTTCTGGCGCCGGCGTTCCTCTTCGGCGGAAATCGGGTAAGGCCGCTTGTAGCGGTCCACGCCGTAGTTCATCAGGGCGTGGCAGGAGTCCAGCAGGTCTTCCACCGCGTCGATGCCGTGGCGTTCCTCGCATTGCATGATGTACTGCTTGGCGAACACCAGGTAATCGATGATCGAGCTGGCGTCGGTCCAGGTGCGGAACAGGTAGTTGCCCTTGAAGAAACTGTTGTGCCCATAGCAGGCGTGCGCCACCACCAGTGCCTGCATGCAGATGGTGTTTTCTTCCATCAGGTAGGCGATGCAGGGGTCGGAGTTGATGACGATCTCATAGGCCAGTCCCATCTGGCCGCGGCTGTAGGATTTTTCGGTACTGAGGAAGTGCTTGCCGTAGGACCAGTGGTGATAGCCCAGCGGCATGCCGACTGACGCGTAGGCGTCCATCATCTGCTCGGCGGTGATCACCTCAATCTGGTTCGGGTAGGTGTCGAGGGCATAACGGTCCGCGATACGGCTGATTTCGCGGTCGTAGGCCTTGATCAGCTCGAACGTCCATTCGGAGCCGGTGGAAATGGGCTGGCGCTTCTGCTCTTTTTTGGCGGTCATGTCACTAACCTGCGCTGGAAGAGTTCACGGAAGACCGGGTAGATATCCCCGGCCGAGACCAGTTGCTGTTGGGCAAATGTGTCGGAAAAAGCTTCGGCAATTCGTTCGTATTCGTACCACAAGGCCTGGTGTTCGCGTGGAGTAATCTCCACATAAGTGTAGTACTGGACGAACGGCATGATCTGGTTGATCAGGATGTCGCGGCAGATCGGTGAATCGTCGTTCCAGTTGTCGCCGTCCGACGCCTGGGCCGCATAGATGTTCCATTCGTTGGCTGGGTAGCGTTCGGCCATGATCTCTTGCATCAGCTTCAGGGCGCTGGAGACAATGGTGCCGCCTGTCTCCCTGGAATAGAAGAATTCCTCTTCGTCCACTTCCCTGGCGCTGGTGTGGTGGCGGATGAACACGACATCGATCTTGTCGTAGTTCCGTTTCAGGAACAGGTACAACAGGATGAAGAAGCGCTTGGCGATGTCCTTGGTGGCCTGGGTCATGGAGCCGGACACGTCCATCAGGCAGAACATCACCGCCTTGGAGCTGGGGTTTGGCTGTTTCACCAGCAGGTTGTACTTGAGGTCGAACGTGTCGAGGAACGGTACGCGGTGGATGCGGGCGCTGAGTTTCTCGATTTCCGCTTCAAGGTCCTGAATGTCGCCGAAATTGTCGGGTTCTTCGCGTTTCAGGCGGGCCAGTTCTTCCTTGACCTCGCGCAGTTTTGCCCGGCTGCTGCCCGACAACGCGATGCGCCGGGCGTGGGCTGAACGAAGGGTGCGGATGATGTTGATGCGTGACGGATTGCCTTCATTGCTGATACCAGCACGCACGGTCTTGAAGGTGTCGGTGCCGGTCAGGTTACGCTTGACCAGGTTCGGCAGCTCCAGGTCCTCGAACATGAACTCCAGGAATTCCTCCTGGGTGATCTGGAACACGAACTCATCCATGCCTTCGCCGGAGTTGCCGGCCTTGCCGGGGCCCTTGCCGGCGCCTCCGCCCTGGGGACGGGGGATGTGCTCGCCACTGGTGAACTCCTTGTTGCCAGGGTGCACGACGGTCTGTTTGCCGCCGCGACCATGGTGGAGCACCGGCTCGTCGATGTCGCGGCCGGGGATGCTGATCTGTTCGCCGTGTTCCATGTCGGTAATGGAGCGCCGGCTGACCGCCTCTTCGACGGCCTTCTTGATGTGGTCACGGTAACGCCGCAGAAACCGCTGGCGGTTCACCGTGCTCTTGTTCTTGCCATTAAGGCGTCGGTCGATCACATAGCTCATAGGCCCCTCCGGGGGAGCTTCAAGTCGTAAGCCTCAAGCTGCAAGGGGCGTGGCGTCGAGCCATGGGCTCAACGCCGTTCCCTTGCAGGCTGTAGCTAGAAGCTTGCCGCTGCTTACTGCGATTTCCGGACCCGCAGATACCACTCGGAGAGCAGTCGTACCTGTTTGTCGGTGTAGCCACGTTCGACCATGCGTGTGACGAAGTCGTTGTGTTTTTGCTGGTCCTCCTTGCTGGCCTTGGCGTTGAAGCTGATGACTGGCAGCAGGTCTTCGGTGTTGGAGAACATTTTCTTCTCGATGACCACCCGCAGCTTTTCATAGCTGAGCCAGGTTGGGTTCTTGCCGTTGTTGTTGGCCCGGGCGCGCAGTACGAAGTTGACGATCTCGTTGCGGAAGTCCTTCGGATTGCTGATGCCCGCCGGTTTCTCGATTTTTTCCAGTTCCTCGTTGAGGGCCACGCGATTGAGTATCTCGCCGGTTTCCGGGTCGCGGTATTCCTGGTCCTGGATCCAGAAGTCTGCGTACAGCACGTAGCGGTCGAAGATGTTCTGGCCGTACTCGCTGTAGGACTCCAGGTACGCCGTCTGGATTTCCTTGCCGATGAACTCGATGTAGCGCGGGGCCAGGTATTCCTTGAGGAAACGCAGGTAGCGCTCGCGGGTTTCGGCCTGGAATTGTTCCTGCTCGATCTGCTGTTCCAGCACATACAGCAGGTGAACCGGGTTGGCCGCGATCTCGTGGGGGTCGAAGTTGAAGACCTTGGACAGGATCTTGAACGCGAAACGTGTGGATAGCCCGTTCATCCCTTCATCAACCCCCGCGTTGTCGCGGTATTCCTGGATCGACTTGGCCTTCGGATCGGTGTCCTTGAGGTTTTCACCGTCGTACACACGCATCTTCGAATAGATGTTGGAGTTTTCCGGCTCCTTGAGACGCGACAGCACCGTGAACTGGGCCAGCATCTTCAGGGTGTCGGGGGCGCAATGAGCCTTGGACAGCGAGCTGTTGAACAGCAGCTTGTCGTAGATCTTCACCTCATCGGTCACGCGCAGGCAGTACGGCACCTTGACGATATAGATCCGGTCGATGAAGGCTTCGTTGTTCTTGTTGTTGCGGAAGGTATGCCATTCCGACTCGTTGGAGTGAGCCAGCAGGATGCCGGTGAACGGAATGGCCCCCAGGCCCTCGGTGCTGTTGTAGTTACCTTCCTGGGTGGCGGTCAGCAGCGGGTGCAGCACCTTGATGGGCGCCTTGAACATTTCGACGAATTCCATCAGGCCCTGGTTGGCCCGGCACAGCGCACCCGAATAGCTGTAGGCGTCGGCGTCGTTCTGCGGGAATTCTTCCAGTTTGCGGATATCGACCTTGCCCACCAGGGCCGAAATATCCTGGTTGTTTTCGTCACCCGGCTCGGTCTTGGCCACCGCGATCTGGTTGAGGATCGACGGGTAGAGCTTGACCACCCGGAACTGGCTGATGTCACCGCCAAATTCGGCCAGGCGCTTGGTCGCCCAGGGCGACATGATGGTACTGAGGTAGCGGCGTGGAATGCCGAAGTCTTCCTCGAGGATCGCGCCGTCCTCGGTGGCGTTGAACAGCCCCAGGGGCGATTCGAACACCGGCGAGCCCTTGATGGCGTAGAAGGGCACTTTTTCGATCAGTTGCTTGAGTTTTTCGGCCAGGGACGATTTACCACCACCCACGGGGCCGAGCAGATAGAGGATTTGCTTCTTCTCTTCCAGGCCTTGGGCGGCGTGGCGGAAATAGGACACGATCTGGTCGATGCATTCTTCCATCCCGTGGAAGTCCTCAAAGGCCGGATAGCGGCGAATCACTTTGTTGGAGAAAATCCGCGAAAGCCTCGAGTTGGCCGAGGTATCCAGCAGCTCCGGTTCTCCGATTGCCAGCAACAGACGCTCCGCAGCCGATACGTAGGCGCTGCGGTCCTGCTTGCAGAGTTCGAGGTATTCCTGCAGCGAGTATTCCTCCTGCCGCGTGGACTCGAAACGTTGCTGGAAGTGGCTAAAAATGCTCATGACGTCACCTCGCTCGATACGTGGAGCCGGTGTCGGATCAATCAGTCGATGCTGGACAGCCGCTGGGAACCCAGTTGCCGTTTACCCCCCAGAATGCTTCCAAGCATGCAGGCTCTTGAAAGCTGACTCCCGATGACCCGCGCGCCGGTGTACCGGCTCTCCCCTGTTTTGGATGGCCTGAGGCTAAGGATAGTTCGGAATCGCGGAGGTAAAGGTGGAATACGTAATTAGTTATGGCAGACCGTTCGTCTGCCATCGCTCAAGCCCACGGTTCACGCGGGCTTGGACGGCTTAAAAAATTATTCGTGATTGTCTTGCGCTGTTTCTGAAGGATAAGTCGCACGCCACAACTCGAAACCACCGTCCAGGCTGTAGACGTCGCTGAAGCCCTGGCTGACCAGATAGGCGGCTGCGCTCTGGCTGGAGTTACCGTGATAGCAGACCACGACGGTAGGTGCATCGAGGTCGGCGGCCCGGATGAAGTCGGCGATGGAATGGTTATCCAGGTGCCTGGAACCGCTGATGTGCGAAACCGAAAAGGTGGCTGGGTCGCGAACGTCGACGACGACCGCGCCTTGCTCGCGCAGGGCCTGGGCTTGTTCCGGGGGGATGCGTTTGAATTCAGTCATGAGGGCTCCTTTAGCGCTGAGGCGCAACGCCGGTCAGACGGCAGTGCCGGCCGGCAATGGTGCAGTGGTCAGGTGATGGGTTCTGGCGTGGCCCTGTTCGTCGCAATCGCAATGCAGTTGCTCGCTCGTGTCGACGTTCATCAGCGTCATGGCGCTGCCCCACACGCAGCCGGTATCGAGGGCGAAGACGCCGGGCTCGTCGCATTGACCTCCCAGTGCCGCCCAGTGCCCGAAAATGATCTTCAGGTTACGGGTCTTGCGCTCACCGTGCTTGAACCAGGGGGCATAGCCGGGCGGTGCGGTCTCGATGCCTTCCTTGCCCTTGAGGTCGAGCTTGCCGTCGCGGGTGCAGAAGCGCATGCGCGTGAAATAATTGGTGATGATGCGAAGACGGGCGCTGCCGGTGAGGTCGTTGTCCCACTTGATCGGCTCGTTACCGTACATGCCGTCCAGGTAAGGGGCGAACAGATTGTCGTCGCGCAATGCGTGTTCGACTTCGCCAGCGCACTTGAGCGCCTTGCGCAGGGACCATTGGGGCGGGATGCCGGCATGGACCAGCGCCAGGTTGCGCGCCTCGTCGTAGTGCATGAGCTTTTGCTGGCGCAACCACTCCAGCAGCTCAACGCAATCGGGGGCCGCGAGTATTTCGTTCAGGGTATCGGATTTTTTCAGGCGTTCGATGTTCTGCCAGGCGGCCAGCAGATGCAGGTCGTGGTTGCCGAGCACGCACACCAGCGACTGGCGGATGCCGTAGAGAAAGCGCAGCGTCTCAAGGGACTGAGGGCCACGGTTGACCAGATCGCCCACCAGCCACAGCGTATCTTTTTGCGGGTCGAAGGCGACGCGCTCCAGCAGGCATTTGAGCGGGTCGAGGCAGCCTTGCAGGTCGCCGACCGCATACGTGGCCATTAGTGAAGAGCTCCGGGCACGGCCAGGCGAAAGGGCTTGATGACGGCGTCGAAGCGTTTGCCGTCCTCGGCCAGCATCTGGTAGGTGCCCTGCATGGTGCCGACCTTGGTCGTCATCACCGTGCCGCTGCTGTAGCTGTGGCTTTTGCCGGCGTCGATCAACGGCTGCTGGCCGACCACACCTTCGCCACGCACTTCTTCGACATGGCCATCGCCGTCGGTGATGATCCAGTGCCGCGACAGCAGCCTGGCCGGCAAGGAGCCGTTGTTGCGCACGGTAATGCTGTAGGCGAAGGCGAAGCGGTCATGCTCGGGTTGCGACTGTTCTGCCAGAAAACGGGTGGTGACGCTGACGTCGACCTGGTAACGAGGATCGGACATGCAAAAAGGCCTTAAAAGCGAAGCGGGACGCGGGCGCGACTCAGGAGATCAGTCTAGGCCAGATATCGGGTAGTAGACCAGATTGGTGTACTGCCCGATAGCCATCGTCACCCGTTCAGTTGGCGTCGACTTGCGGGGCGACCTGTTCGCTGAGCTTGTCGGCCAGGCGCACGAAAGCGGCAAGGTCCAGCTGCTCGGGGCGCAGGCTGCCATCGACGCCAGCGGCTTCGATTTCAGTGCTGCTGAGCAGAAGTTTCAAGGTGTTGCGCAAGGTCTTGCGGCGCTGGTTGAACGCTTCGCGCACCACCCGCTCCAGCAGGCGGTGATCCTTGGCCGGGTGCGGCAGGACGGCATGGGGCACCAGTCGGACGATGGCCGAGTCGACTTTCGGCGGCGGGTTGAATGCGCCTGGGCCGACGTTGAACAGGTGTTCGACCCGGCAATGGTACTGGACCATGATCGACAGGCGACCCCAGTCACCACCGCCAGGGCCGGCGGCGAGGCGCTCGACCACTTCTTTTTGCAGCATGAAGTGCATGTCGCGGATCAGGCCGGCATTGCTCAGCAGGTGGAAGATCAGCGGCGTGGAGATGTTGTACGGCAGGTTTCCCACCACCCGCAGGCTGTTCGGCGCGGCGTTCAGGCTATTGAAGTCGAACTTCAGCGCGTCGCCCTGGTGCAGGCTGAAATTGCTCCTGCCGGCGAATTGCTGGTTGAGGATCGGGACCAGGTCCTTGTCCAGTTCCACCACATCCAGTTGCGCGCCGCTGTCGAGCAGGCCCTCGGTCAGGGCGCCCTGGCCCGGGCCGATTTCCAGCAGGCGGTCGTCGGGCTTGGCCCGGATAGAGCGCAGGATGCGATCGATCACGCCGGCGTCATGCAGGAAGTTCTGGCCGAAGCGCTTGCGCGCGCGGTGTTGGTATTGCTCGGTCATAAATGAGTCTCGGCCATCTGGTAGGCGGTTTCCAGCGCGACGTGCAGGCTGCCGGTATCGATCTTGCCGCTGCCGGCCAGGTCCAGGGCAGTGCCATGGTCCACGGAGGTGCGGATGATCGGCAGGCCCAGCGTCACGTTGACTGCCGCGCCGAAGCCTTTGTACTTCAGCACGGGCAGGCCCTGGTCGTGGTACATCGCCAGCACCGCGTCGCAGTGCTCCAGATATTTTGGGGTAAACAGAGTGTCGGCAGGCAGCGGGCCACGCAGGTCCATGCCCTCGCTGCGCAAGCGCTCCAAGGTAGGTTCGATGATGTCGATTTCTTCACGGCCCAGGTGTCCGCCTTCACCGGCATGGGGATTGAGCCCACAGACCAGGATGCGTGGCCGGGCGATGCCGAATTTTTCCTGGAGGTCGGCGTGCAGGATGCGCGTGACCCGTTCCAGGCGTTCCGGGGTGATGGCGTCGGCGATGTCGCGCAAGGGCAGGTGAGTGGTCACCAGGGCCACTCGCAGGCCACGGGTGGCGAGCATCATCACCACTTGCGCGGTGTGGGTCAGGTCCGCCAGGAATTCGGTGTGCCCGGAAAAGGCAATCCCGGACTCGTTGATCACACCCTTGTGCACCGGTGCGGTGATCATACCTGCGAACGATCCGTCCAGGCAGCCTTCGCCTGCGCGGGTCAGGGTTTGCAGGACGAACGCGGCGTTGGCCTTGTCCAGCTGCCCGGTGACGACTGGAGCACCCAGGGGGGTATCCCAGACATACAGACTGTTGGCGGGCGCCGGGACGTCCGGCCAGGCCTGCGGTGTCACGGGTAACAGGTCGACGACCACCCCCAGCTGCGCGGCCCGCTCAAGGAGCAGGTCGCGACTGGTGATGGCAATCAGGGGATGTGGCTGGGCTTGCGAGGCGAGCAGCAGGCACAGGTCGGGACCGATGCCGGCTGGTTCGCCGGGTGTCAGCGCGAAACGCTTGGGTTTCACTGCGCTGCCTGGTCTGCACCAGGAAGTTTGATTTCAACGTAGGCTTCGTCGCGAATCTGACGCAGCCAGGTTTGCAGTTCTTCGTCGTATTTGCGGTTGCGCAATACGGTCATCGCCTGCTGTTCACGAGCCTGGGTGGTGCTGTCGGTGGCGCGGCGGCCAAGGACTTCCAGCACGTGCCAGCCATAAGGGCTCTTGAACGGCTTGGACAACTGGCCTTGCGGCGTATCGGCCATGACTTGGCGGAATTCTGGAACCAGTGCATTGGGGTCAACCCAGTTCAGGTCGCCGCCGTTGAGGGCCGACCCCGGGTCTTCCGAGAAACTCTTCGCCAGTTCAGCGAAGTCTTCGCCCGCTTCGATGCGGTCGTAGAGTTTCTCAGCCAGGCGCTTGGTCTCGGCTTCGCTGCGAATCTCGCTTGGCTTGATCAGGATGTGGCGAACATGCACTTCGTCACGGACCTGGGTTCCACCACCGCGCTTCTCCAGCACTTTCAGGATGATGAAGCCGCCTGGCGTACGCGCTGGCTGGGTGATGTCGCCCACGGCCATGGCGCTCAGTTCGCGGTCGAACGGAGGCGGCAGTTGAGCGGGCTTGCGCCAGCCCATGTCACCGCCTTCCAGGGCGTTGTCGCTGCCCGACTTGGCAATGGCCATCTGGCCGAAATCAGCGCCTTGCTTGAGCTGCTGGTAGACATCCATTGCCTGGCGATAAGCGCTCTGGATCGCTTCGGAGTTGGCGCTTTCCGGGGTCGGAATCAGGATGTTCGCCAAGTGCAGCTCTTCGGAAAGCTGCATCTTGCCCAGGTCGGAAGCGAGGAAGTTCTTCACTTCCTGCTCCGACACCTGGATGCGTTCGGCTACGCGGCGCTGACGCACACGGCTGATGACCATTTCGCGGCGGATCTGGTCGCGGGCGTCCTCGTAGGAGAGGCCGTCGCGAGCCAGGGCGGCGCGGAATTGGTCGATGCTCATGTTATTGCGCTGGGCAATGGTGCCGACGGCCTGGTTCAGTTCTTCATCGGTGATGCGGATACCGGAACGTTCGCCGATCTGCAGTTGCAGGTTTTCGACGATCAGGCGTTCGAGCACTTGCTGGTCCAGCACGCCTGGAGGCGGCTGGCCACCGCCGCGCTTGGCGATGGTTTGCTGCACTTCATGGACGCGCTGGTCCAGCTGGCTCTGCATGACCACGTCGTTGTCGACGATGGCCACCACTTTATCGATGGACTCTACCGCGGCGTTGGCCGCGGTACCCAGGAACAGCGCGCCCAGCATCAGCGGGCGCAGACAATCAGAAAGCTTGGTCTTCACGTTCACGATAACCTTGGATGCCTTTGTCGAGGAAGCTCTCTACCTTGGCGCCGGTCAGGCCGCCGAGTCCCTTCAGAACAATTTGGAGGAAGATGCCGTGGTCGCCTTTTTCGTTTTCCGGGGCGGCTTGACTGAACTCTTCATAGTCGACCCAGTAACGGTTGATCAGGCGCAGTTTCCAGCAGCAGTTGTCGTATTCGAAACCACCGAAGGCTTCCAGGGTACGGTTGCGGTTGTAGTCATACTGCCAGCGACTGATCGCGTTCCACTGCGGCACGATCGGCCAGATGACCGAGAAGTCGTGCTGCTTGATCTTGTAGTAGTCCTTCACGTAGCCAGGTGTACCTGGCGTACCGTAGTCGCCGCCGCCCACTTGCCATGTACCGGTAGCTTCGTCGTAACGGACCTGATCGTTGCGATAGCGATAGCCAGCATTGATAACCTTGTTCGGGTTGTCTTCAGGCTGATAGTGGAACATCGCGCTGCCCGAACGAGGGCTGTGGGTGTCAGGGTCCCAGTTGTAGGTAGCTGTGGTTCGCCAGTCGCGGTTCCAGCGGAATTCGTACTCCAGTGCGTATGGAGATACGTCTGACTTGGCATCTTCACGCGTGTTGAAGTCGATGCCTGGTAGTTGAACTTCGCGGTCCTTGAAGTAAAAGGCCTGGCCGACGCTGACGCGCTGGCGCTCGAAACCGTTTTCCTGGATCCAGCGGCTGGTCACGCCCAGGGAAAGTTTGTTCTCGTCGCCGACACGGTCGGAGCCGGTGAAGCGGTTATCACGGAACAGCGAGGAATAGCTGAAAGTCGATTCGCTGGTATCGAATACCGGAATATCGCTCTGATCCTTCTCCGGTACATAAAGATAGAACAGGCGTGGTTCCAGGGTCTGGCGATAGTTGGTGCCGAACCATTGAGTATCACGGTCAAAATACAAGCCGCTGTCGATGCTGGCGATTGGAACGCCACGGCTCTGGCTGCTGCTGTACGTGCCGCGTAGGCGATCCAGTTCTGCGGTCTGCCCAGCGATATCGCCTTTGCCTTCGCCGTCCAGATCCAGATCATATTGGGTGTACTGGTACTTGAGCGATGGCTTGATATAGCCATAACTTGCGTTCATCGGCAGGCTGATGACAGGCGCCAGGTTCAGACGATTGCCATTTGCCCGGGCAAGGCCCCAAACCCGGGTATCCAGCCACGGTGTCGTGACGCCATCTTTATCACTATAGAGACCGTCGCGCAGATTTCGATCAAATCGCACCAGCTCGGTCTTGTAGGCGAAATCCAGGCCGTACGGATGCTGAGGCAGCTCACCGTTGAACGTGATCTGAGGCAGGCGGTTATAAGGCGTGATCTTCGAAATCGTCGCCATCTGGTAAGCCTGGGCATTCACGCGGGCAACATAGTTGTCGCCCCGATAGCTGACGGCTCCTTGCTGGTTCACATAGTCCTTGGACTCGACACCGATCTGGTCGGTCTGCAAATCCTGGAAGTAGTAAGGATCGCTGATCTTGGTGTAGTCGACTTCCGTCAGCACGCGCGAATCGAGCCCGCCCTTGTGCTGCCAGTTGTACATGTAGCGGGTCTTGCTGTAGTCGGACTGCTTGTTGCGCTCGTCTTCTTCATCGTTGAGGTACGCCGCGCCGAACTGACCTTCGCTGGACTTGGTCAGGTAGCGGAACTCGCCTTCCATCAGCATGCCGCGCTTGCTCATGTAGCGCGGGTACAACGTGGCATCGTAGTTCGGCGCCAGGTTGAAGTAGTACGGGGTGACCAGCAGGAAACCGGTGTCGCTGCCGCTGCCGATGGTCGGCGGCAGGAAGCCGGACTGGCGACGGTCGTCGATCGGGAAGTAGATGTACGGCGTGTACAGGACCGGGAAGTCCTTGACCCGCAGCGTCACGTTGGTCGCGGTACCGAAGCCGGTGGCCGGGTTCAGGGTGATGTTGTTGCCCTTGAGCGTCCAGGCGTTGCTGCCCGGTTCGCACGTGGTGTAGGTACCGTCCTTGAGGCGGATGATCGCGTTCTCGGCGCGCTTGGCGTACAGCGCGTTACCCCGGATACGCGACTTGTGCATCACGTATTCGGCGTTGTCGACCTTGGCTTCGCCGGTGTCCAGCTGTACATCGGCGTGGTCGCCGACGATCAGCGCACCGTTGTCGCGCACCCGCACGTTGCCGCTCAGCTCACCGCGGTTCTCGGCCTGGTACAGGCTGGCCTCGTCGGCCTCGACCTGCATGCTGCCCTGGCGCATGACCACGTCACCGGCCAGGGTCGCCACCTGTTCTTCCTGCTGATAGCGTGACGTCTTGGCGCCGAGGAAGGTGGGGGCGTCGCTCTTGGCCGTCTTGTCGTTCATGCCAGGACGCGTCGGCTCGATATAGGCCCCTGCACAGTAAGGGCCGGTTTCAGCCAATTGCGCCGGGGTGAGGTTCTCCCGTGGAACCCAATCCAGGTGACTGTAGTCTGCACTGCGTGACTTCAGGCCACGGCCCTTGGCTTCGGTAACGAGCATCGGCTTTTCGCCGGCTTCCTCGCCCGAGCTGCTGTCGGCCGCAGCTGCGCCGCTGTCGGAAACCGCACTGCCGTCATGCACGGGACGCGGCGGCAACGCGGCGGCCGGTGTCTTGGGTGCACAGTCCCAGGCACCCGAAGCGGAGACGGAGCAGTCATACTGCTGCGCCGCGACGACGAATGAAGAGGCCAGGGGTTGCAGGGCCAGCAGACTGCCGGTGACCAGCAACGGAAATTTTTTACGAAACGCGGGGGATTTCAATGCCATCTTATTAGTCCGGGCTTCCTGCGTGCCATCTGCCCGCGGTGTGGGCCGCACGCCTCTCGATGGTCTGAAAAAGATGCTGGATAATAAAGCATGACCCGCTTGACGGCTAGCGCCGTCGGAGACCCTTGCAATGCCCGACCAAGATGTACGCTTGCAACACCTGAAAGTTTGGCTCGATGAACAACTGCCGATCCTTTTCACTCAACAGGGCTGGGGTGCCGTACCCCCGGCCACGTTGACCGCCGCCAGCAGTGACGCGAGTTTTCGGCGTTATTTCCGCTGGGAAGGCGAGGGTCGCAGTTTGATCGTAATGGATGCGCCACCGCCCCAGGAAAACTGCAAACCCTTCGTGGATATTGCTTTTTTGCTGGCGAAATCTGGCATTAACGTGCCAAAAATTTATGCCGAAGACCTCGAACGCGGCTTTCTTTTGCTCAATGACTTGGGCAACCAGACCTATCTGGACGTGATCACCGGCGAAAATGCCGACGATTTATTCCGCGATGCCCTGCAAGCCTTGTTGGCTTTCCAGCAACTGCCGATGGTTGCGCCGTTGCCGAGCTACGATGTCGCGTTGCTGCGTCGGGAGCTGGAATTGTTCCCTGAGTGGTACGTCAAGCGCGAGCTGGGTATCGAATTGGATTCGGCCCAGCAGCAACTCTGGCAGCAGGCCAGCGAGCTGCTGATCGACAGTGCCCTGGCCCAGCCCAAAGTACTGGTGCACCGCGACTACATGCCGCGCAACCTGATGCTCAGCGTGCCGAACCCCGGCGTGCTGGATTTTCAGGATGCGGTCTATGGCCCCGTCACCTACGACGTGACGTGTCTGTTCAAGGATGCCTTCCTCAGTTGGCCCGAGGCGCGTGTGCGCGGCTGGCTGGAGAGTTACTGGCAGCAGGCCGGCGCCCTCGGCATTCCCGTCCAGCCGGATCTTGAGGACTTCCTGCGGGCCAGCGACTTGATGGGCGTGCAGCGCCATCTCAAGGTCATCGGGATCTTCGCGCGCATTTGTCATCGTGACGGCAAGCCACGTTACCTCGGCGATGTGCCGCGTTTCTTTGCTTATATAGAAGCGGTCATTGCCCGTCGTCCGGAACTGGCACCGCTCGATGAACTGCTGGGCAGCCTGCGGCAATCGGCCGGAGCAACGGCATGAAGGCGATGATCCTGGCGGCGGGCAAGGGCGAACGCATGCGGCCCTTGACCCTTACCACGCCAAAACCGTTGATTCGCGTCGGTGGTGTTCCCTTGATCGAATACCACTTGCGGGCGCTGGCGCGGGCCGGGTTCACCGAGATCGTGATCAATCACGCCTGGCTCGGTCAGCAGATCGAAGATCACCTGGGGGACGGCTCACGGTTTGGCGTGAACATTCGGTTTTCCCCCGAAGGCGAGCCGCTGGAAACCGGCGGTGGAATCTTCCGGGCCTTGCCGCTGCTGGGCGATGAAGCGTTTGTGGTGGTGAATGGTGATGTCTGGACCGACTACGATTTCAGTGCTTTGCGCCGGCCGCTCGAAGGGTTGGCGCATCTGGTGCTCGTCGATAATCCCGAGCATCACCCAGGCGGCGATTTCGTCCTGGTCGACGGAAAGGTTCACGATAGGCACGCGCCTGCCGACAACCTGACCTATAGCGGCATTGCCGTCCTGCACCCGCGGTTGTTCGACGGTTGCTCGGACGGTGCGTTCAAGCTCGCACCGCTGTTGCGCGCGGCCATGGCCGAGGGGCGCGTCAGTGGCGAGCACCTCAAAGGGCATTGGGTCGATGTCGGCACCCATGAACGTTTGGCGCAGGTCGAAACCTTGATAGAAGCGAGCGGTTGATATGTGGTGGCCAGGGACTCTGATTGGAGCCGGGGCGGGCTTTGCCATAGCCAGCATCCCGGGGGCCATGCTTGGGGCGTTGTTGGGACAGGCACTGGATCGGCGCCTGAACCTGCAGGGCTGGGCGCAGGTACGTGAGCGCCTGGGGGGACGTCCGGCGTTACGCAACGATGAGTTGTTGTTTGTATTGCTCGGGCGTCTGGCGAAAAGTGATGGGCGTGTGGTCGATGGCCACATCCAGCAGGCTCGTCAGGAAATGCGTGCGCTGGACTTGAGCGAATCAGCGCAGCGCCGGGCGATCGCGGCGTTCAACCGGGGCAAGTCCGGAAACGATCGCTTGCGCGGTTACATGCGCCGCCTGGCCGTTCAGCCCCATGCGGCTGAAGGGGTATTGCGCGCGTGTTGGCGGATGGTCTGGGCCGATGGGCGTGCCGGTGTCACCGAGCGAGAACTGGTGACTCAGTGGGGCCGGTGGCTGGGCTGGACGCCGCAACAGGTCCAGGCGCTGGCGGCTGATTACGAGCCGCAGAAACTGTCGCGGCCCAACAGTGGTGTGACCTACCAGGAAGCAATGCGCTTGCTGGGGGTTTCGGCCACCAGCGAACCGTCGCAGATCAAGCGCGCTTATCGTCGCCTGCTCAGCCGTCATCACCCGGACAAGATTGCCGGCAGCGGGGCAACGCCCTTGCAGGTGCGTGAAGCCACCGACAAAACCCGAGAGCTGCATAACGCCTATCGACTGATTCGCGAGCGGCGGGATTTTCGCTAGCCCACTGCCCCCTGTGGCGAGGGAGCTTGCTCCCGCTCGGCTGGGGTAGGAGCTGCCGAAGGCTCGGGCCGCGTTCGGACGATCTTTTGATCTTGATCTTTCGCTTGATATTCAACTGGTCTTGGAAAGATCGCAGCCTCGCTTCGCTCGGCAGCTCCTACAGCGCGGTCCAGCGGGAGCAAGCTCCCTTGCCACGGTGAAGGGGGCAGAGCCAGCCCTTACTCCCCCGTCCTCTGCGGATTCAACCAACCCCGAACCCGACGAAACAGCTGTTCTTGCTCCGCCGCCTGGTTCGGCAGGGCCTTGAGGGACACCTGGCTGAAGGTCGAGCCTTTCAAGCGTTTGCTCGCCTGCAAGCGCTCCAGCGCCGCGTTGCGATCCAGCGGCTTGTCCATGTAGAAAATGTCGGCGGTCGCCAGTTTCAAGGTCGGGGTCAGTTCGGCCAGGGCGGGCTTGGCGGTAACCGGGGTCTGGGCGGCCACCATCACGAAGCGTTCGACTTGCGAGGGCTGCCGCTCACTCAAGTAACGTGCTGCCCAATAGGCGCCGGTGCCATGGCCCAGCAGCACGATGCGGCGTGCGCTTTGCTGTTCGGCGTAGGCCAGCGCGGCATCGATACGGGCGAAGATGCGCTCGGCGTCGGCCTTGGCGTGTTCTTCATCGGTTGGGGCAACGACTGGATCTATCGCATCGGCTTCGCCACCGGCGACCTGTTCGATCGGTGCCGCAGTGGTGGCGTCCGGTGCTGCGGCAGCGGTGTCGGCCGGCTTGGTCTCAGGTGGTGCTTGCACCACGCGCGGTGCAATGACGTCGCTTTGCAGGTCCGGCAGGGTGATACTCAGGCTGCTCCATTCAACATCGGGCAACTTTTTCCGCAAAGGGCCGATAACTTGAGGCCAGTCAGCTGTTTCGCCAGCACCGGGGATTATGATGACTGCGCCCCTGGGATCACTGGTATTGGCCGGTTTCCACAGCGCCAGGAAGGTATCGCTGCCAGTCTGCAACTGTTGCTGTTCCTGGACCGGGACTTTTCGTTCAAGTGCGCTCGCTTCTTCCTGGCTACGCTCGAGCAAAGGCTGGCGCTCGACGGGTTTTTCTTCGGCAGGTTGCTCGGCGGCGGGGGCCGTTTCGCTGGCCTGTACAGAAAAGGCACTTGGCAGGATCAGCGACAGGCACAATGCTGGCAACGCCAGGCGATAAACAGAGGGCATCGGATATTCCATGACCAGAAGTATTTCCGGCAGCCTAATGGGTTGGTCAGTATTTGTCAGTGCATGAGACTTCGATGATGCGTTTTTGCTGCCTGTGGGTTATCGGCTGTTTATGGCTTCCCTTGATGGCGTGGGCCGCGCCCGCGCCCGCGCCGTCGGCGCACGGGGTGCAATTGAATGCAGGGCAGCGCCAATGGCTGGTGCAGCATCCGCAATGGCGGGTTGGCCTGGTGTTGCAGGCGCCCTATGCGCAATACGACCGGCGCTTGCAGCGTTTGTCCGGCACCAACGTCGAGTTGATGCAATGGCTGGGCAAGGCGTTGAACGTCGAGCTGACCTGGCGCAATTTCCAGGACGTGGCGCAACTGGAAGCCGCGGTGCGCGCCGGCGAGGTGGACATTGCTCCGGGCCTGACCCAATCCCCGGGCGGGCTCAAGCTCTGGCAGTTTTCCGATCCCTATATGCGCGTGCCGCAATTGATCGTCGGCGCGCAGAAGGGGGCCGAAGGGGTGGAGTTGGAAAAACTCGACACCCAGGCCCGGGTCGCGGTGCGCATGCCCAGCGCCATAGCCGATTACTTGCGCAGCAACTACCCGGCGCTGAATCTGCAAGGTGTGCCGATGGAGCGCGAAGCCCTGCAATTATTGCTGACCCAGCAGGCCCGATATGCGGTGGTCGACGAGGCACAACTCGGGCGGCTGATGGTCGAGCCCGAATTCGCTGAGCTGGCGGTAGTGGGCGACATTGGCCTGCCGCAGTTGCTGCGGGTTGCCACGCGCCGGGACTGGCCGGAACTGGCCGAGATCATCGACAGCGGTTTGCAGGCGATCCCGGCCAAGGATCTGGAGCAACTGCACAGCCGTTGGCTCAAGCCAAAATACCCACGCCTGACCGAGACCCCGGGCTTCTGGCAGAACCTGACGCTGTTGATTCTGGTTCTACTGCTCAGCAGCATTGCCATCGTGTTCTGGCAGCGCCGCCAGCAACGCGCACTGGAGCGCCGTCTGCGAGCCGCGAAGGAGGACATCGTCCAGCGCGCTGCCAGCGAAGAAGCCTTGCGCCTGACGCAGTTTTCCATCGATCAAAGCACGGTCGGCATCCTTTGGGTCAATTGGGACAGCCACGTGCGTTATGCCAACCGAGCGGCCGAAACCATGCTCGGCTACGCCTCGGGCGCGATCATCGACCGCCCTTTGATCGACTTCGAGCCGGGCTTGCACATGGATCGCTGGCTGAACCTGTGGAAGCGCGCCCGGGCCAGTGACGACGGGCCGCAGAGTTTCGAGACCGAATGCGTGCGAGCCGATGGCAGCATCCTGCCGGCTGACGTTTCCCTGAGCTTCCTGCGTTTTCGCGACGCCGAATACCTGGTGGTCTACCTCAACGACGTGACCGAACGCCGACGTGCGCTGGCGGCGTTGCGCGAAAGCGAAGCGCGGTTGCAAGGCATCGCCGCCAATGTGCCAGGCCTGGTCTTTCGCCTGGAGCGGGCGCCGGTGACCGGCCAGATCGACTTTGCCTACATCAGCGAGGGCAGCGAAAGCCTGGTGGGTTATTCCCCCGCGACCTTGGCCCGCAGCGACACCGGGCTGCGCAGCCTGGTGCACCCGCAGGACAAGGCCGATTACCACCGTACCCAGGACCAGGCGCTGGACACTGACAGTGACTGGTCATGGCAGGGCCGCATCCTGACCCGCGAAGGCCAGGAGCGTTGGGCCGAGATCAAGGCGATCACCCGTCGTCTGGAAGATGGCGCCTACGTTTGGGACGGAATCGTCTGGGACATCACCGAAAGCAAGCGCATCGAGCTGGAACTGGCCAGCTCCCGGGAGCAGTTGCGCGAGTTGTCGGCGCACCTGGAAAGCGTGCGGGAAGAGGAGAAGGCGCGCATCGCCCGGGAGGTCCACGATGAGCTGGGTCAGATGCTGACGGTGTTGAAGCTTGAAACGTCCATGTGTGAATTGGCCTACGCACAACTTGATCCGGGCCTGCATGAGCGGCTTAACAGCATGAAGCGCTTGATTGCCCAGTTGTTCCAACTGGTGCGGGACGTGGCGACGGCCTTGCGCCCGCCGATCCTGGATGCGGGCATTGCCTCGGCTATCGAATGGCAGGCCCGGCGTTTCGAGGCGCGTACGCAGATCCCGTGCCTGGTGCAGGTGCCGGACAACCTGCCGCCCCTGAGCGACGCCAAGGCCATTGGCCTGTTCCGGATTCTCCAGGAAGCGCTGACCAACGTGATGCGCCATGCCCAGGCGCATACTGTAGAGCTGACGCTGGTTCAGGACGACGACGAATTGTGTCTGACCGTCAGCGACGACGGTGTAGGATTTATTGCCGATACGGGTCGGCCAACCTCCTTTGGCCTGGTCGGCATGCGTGAACGGGTGTTGATCATGGGCGGGCAGTTGACCCTGGAGAGTGAGCCGGGGGAGGGGACGACCCTGTCGGTGCGGGTGCCGTTGCAGGAGGCCTGATGGGGTGGGTTGCCTGGGCGGGCCCAATCGCGAGCAAGCTCGCTCCCACATTGATTGAGATGTAGATACACCCTGTGGGAGCGAGCTTGCTCGCGATGAGATCCTGAATCTGGAGAACAATGTGATCCGTGTACTGGTAGCCGAAGACCACACCATCGTCCGCGAAGGCATCAAGCAGTTGATCGGCCTGGCCAAGGATCTGGTGGTGGTGGGGGAGGCGAGCAATGGCGAACAGTTGCTCGAAACCTTACGGCATGTGCCCTGCGAAGTGGTGCTGCTGGATATTTCCATGCCGGGCGTCAACGGCCTGGAGGCGATCCCACGGATCCGGGCGCTGAACAATCCGCCGGCCATCCTGGTGCTGTCGATGCATGACGAGGCGCAAATGGCCGCCCGCGCCCTGAAGGTCGGCGCCGCCGGCTACGCGACCAAGGACAGCGACCCGGCCTTGCTGCTCATGGCGATTCGCAAGGTCGCGGCTGGCGGGCGCTACATCGACCCGGACCTGGCCGACCGCATGGTCTTTGAAGTCGGCCTGACCGACACGCGACCGCTGCACTCGCTGCTGTCCGAGCGTGAATTCTCAGTCTTCGAACGCCTGGCCCAGGGCGCCAACGTCAACGACATCGCCCAGCAACTGGCCCTGAGCAGCAAGACCATCAGCACCCACAAGGCGCGGCTGATGCAGAAGCTCAACATCACCTCATTGGCGGAACTGGTGAAATATGCGATGGAGCACAAGCTGCTCTAAGCCCGCCCACCATCCTTACTGTGGGAGCGGGCTTGCTCGCGAAGGCGGTCTGACATCCAACACATGTGTCGACTGATACACCGCCTTCGCGAGCAAGCCCGCTCCCACAGGGGAATGCGTTGGCATATCCATTTGCGACACACCCCAACAGCGCTTTTTGCCCCTACTTGCGGCTTGCCGCTTAAAACGCGCCACTGCATTTACCCAATCCCGCCATCCCTGTAGGGCAATCCCTACCCCGACTCTTCCATCCCGCTGAGGTGATTCTCTCCTGCGTCCCGATTTGCGCGGGCCCCAGGCTCCACTAGGCTTGACTCACAAGCAGTCATCAATACAAAAGGTGCGGGTATGAGCCAGGTCGATTCAAGCGCGGGGGCCAGTGATGTACTGGTCAGCTTTCGTGGTGTGCAAAAGAGCTACGACGGCGAGAACCTGATCGTCAAAGACCTCAACCTGGATATTCGCAAAGGCGAATTCCTGACCCTGCTCGGGCCCTCCGGCTCTGGCAAGACCACCAGCCTGATGATGCTCGCCGGGTTTGAGACCCCAACCGCCGGTGAGATTCTGCTGGCCGGGCGCTCGATCAACAATGTGCCACCGCACAAGCGCGACATCGGCATGGTGTTCCAGAACTACGCCTTGTTCCCGCACATGACCGTTGCCGAGAACCTGGCGTTCCCGCTGACCGTGCGAGGCTTGAACAAGAGCGATGTGAGTGATCGGGTCAAGCGCGTCTTGAGCATGGTCCAGCTGGACAGCTTCGCCCAACGCTACCCGGCGCAATTGTCCGGCGGCCAGCAACAACGGGTAGCCCTGGCCCGGGCGCTGGTATTCGAGCCGCAGCTGGTGCTGATGGACGAACCCCTGGGTGCGCTGGACAAGCAGCTTCGCGAGCACATGCAGATGGAAATCAAACACCTGCACCAGCGCCTTGGCGTGACAGTGGTCTACGTGACCCATGACCAGGGCGAAGCCTTGACCATGTCCGACCGCGTGGCGGTGTTCCATCAGGGCGAGATCCAGCAGATCGCCCCGCCGCGCACCCTGTATGAAGAGCCGAAAAACACCTTCGTCGCCAACTTCATTGGCGAGAACAACCGTCTCAACGGTCGTCTGCACAGTCAAACCGGCGAGCGCTGCCTGGTGGAGCTGGGGCGCGGTGAAAAGGTCGAGGCACTGGCGGTGAACGTCGGCCAGCCCGGCGAGCCGGTGACCCTGTCGATCCGCCCGGAGCGGGTGAGTCTCAACGGCGCAAGCGAACAATGTGTCAACCGCTTCTCAGGGAGGGTGGCGGAATTCATCTATCTGGGCGACCACGTCCGGGTTCGCCTGGAAGTCTGCGGCAAGACCGACTTCTTCGTGAAACAGCCGATTGCCGAGCTCGATCCCGGGCTCGCCGTCGGGGACGTGGTTCCGCTTGGCTGGCAAGTCGAGCATGTGCGTGCGCTCGATCCCCTTCTAGAGGCGAATTGATCGCCCCCTGCTGTACCAACACCAACCCTGCACGTGGAGAGAACAATAAATGTTGAGATCCCTGAAGTTCACAGCCCTGACACTGGGCATGATGGGTGCGGCAAGCGCGATGGCGGCGGGCCCGGACCTGACCGTGGTGTCTTTCGGTGGGGCGAACAAGGCGGCTCAGGTCAAAGCCTTCTACGCACCGTGGGAAGCGGCTGGCAACGGCAAGATCGTGGCTGGCGAGTACAACGGCGAAATGGCCAAGGTCAAGGCCATGGTCGATACCAAGAGCGTTTCCTGGGATTTGGTAGAGGTCGAGTCCCCGGAATTGTCCCGTGGTTGTGACGAAGACATGTTCGAACAACTCGATCCGGCCCTGTTCGGCAAGGCCGAAGACTACGTCAAGGGCGCCATTCAGCCTTGCGGCGTGGGCTTCTTCGTGTGGTCGACCGTGCTGGCCTACAACGCCGACAAACTCAAGACCGCGCCGACCAGTTGGGCAGACTTCTGGGACACCAAGCAATTCCCGGGCAAACGCGGCCTGCGCAAGGGCGCCAAGTACACCCTGGAATTCGCCTTGATGGCCGACGGCGTAGCGCCGAAAGACGTCTACAAAGTGCTGGCTGGCAAAGACGGCCAGGACCGTGCGTTCAAGAAGCTCGATGAGCTCAAGCCGAACATCCAGTGGTGGGAAGCTGGCGCCCAGCCGCCGCAGTACCTGGCTTCCGGTGACGTGGTCATGAGCTCGGCCTACAACGGCCGGATCGCCGCGGTACAGAAAGAAAGCAACCTGAAAGTGGTGTGGAACGGCGGCATCTACGACTTTGATGCGTGGGCCATCCCACGCGGCCTGGACAAGACCCGCGCCGAAGCTGCGAAGAAATTCATCGCTTTCTCGGTGGCGCCGCAGCAGCAGAAGACCTACTCGGAAAACATCGCCTACGGTCCGGCCAATACCCAGGCTGTACCGCTGTTGGCCAAGGATGTCCTGAAGGACATGCCGACCACCCCGGAAAACATCGCCAACCAAGTGCAGATCGACGTCAGCTTCTGGGCTGACAACGGCGAGCAACTGGAACAGCGCTTCAACTCCTGGGCTGCCAAGTAAACCGGTGACGGTTGTGTGGGAGCGGGCTTGCTCGCGAAGGCGTCATCACTTCCAACATCAGTGTTGGCTGACCCAGCGCTTTCGCGAGCAAGCCCGCTCCCACAGGTTTTGCACCAGTTGGGTGTTTCAAAAGAACAGAGGCGGCCCGCCGCCCCTGTAACGATCAAAGAGATTTGCGGAGTTCGCCATGGCCATCGCCGTTCCACTGAACGCGGGCACCAGCCCCACCCTCAAGCAGCGGCTCAAGCACGCCGAGCGGATCAACCGCTGGAAGGCCCAGGCCTTGATCGCGCCGCTGGTGCTGTTTCTGTTGCTGGTGTTCCTGGTGCCGATCGTGGCGCTGCTGTTCAAAAGCGTCAGCAACCCGGAGGTGGTGGGCGCCATGCCGCGCACTGTCGCCGCCGTCGCTGCCTGGGACGGACGCGGTTTGCCGGGCGAACCAGTGTACAAGGCTGCCAGTGAAGACCTGGCCGAAGCCCGCAAGAATCAGACCTTGGGCGACTTGTCCAAGCGCCTGAACATGGAACTGGCCGGCTATCGCAGCCTGCTGACCAAGACCGCTCGGGCGTTGCCGTTTGCCACCGAGCCGGCTTCCTATAAAGAAGCCTTGGAAAACCTCGATGAGCGTTGGGGCGACCCCGCGTACTGGCAGGTGATCCGCCGCAACACCAGCGACGTTACCCCGTATTACCTGCTGGCGGCCGTCGATCACCGCATCGATGACCTCGGCGAGCTGGCCCCAGCCACCCCTGACCAGGCTATTTACCTGGATATCTTCACCCGCACGTTCTGGATGGGCTTGGTGATCACCGCGATCTGCCTGGTGCTGGCCTATCCGCTGGCCTACCTGCTGGCGAACCTGCCATCGCGCCAAAGCAACCTGTTGATGATCCTGGTGCTGCTGCCGTTCTGGACCTCGATCCTGGTGCGAGTCGCCGCATGGATCGTGCTGTTGCAGTCGGGCGGCTTGATCAACAGCGCCCTGATGGCCATGGGCGTCATCGATAAGCCTCTGGAACTGGTGTTCAACCGCACCGGTGTGTATATCTCCATGGTCCACATCCTGCTGCCATTCATGATCCTGCCGATCTACAGCGTGATGAAAGGCATCTCGCCTACTTACATGCGGGCGGCGATCTCCCTGGGCTGTCACCCGTTCGCCAGTTTCTGGCGGGTGTACTTCCCACAGACCTATGCAGGTGTCGGTGCCGGTTGCCTGTTGGTGTTCATCCTTGCCATCGGCTACTACATCACGCCGGCGCTGCTGGGCAGCCCGAACGATCAGATGGTCAGCTACTTCGTCGCGTTCTACACCAATACCAGCATTAACTGGGGCATGGCCACGGCGCTCGGCGGGCTGCTGTTGCTGGCGACCATCGTGCTTTATCTGATTTACAGCTGGTTGGTGGGCGCCAGTCGCCTGCGCCTGAGCTAAGGGGAGATCGAAAATGGTGAGTCCTTACATGTCCCCCATTGAGCGGGTGTGGTTCTACAGTCTGCGCATACTCTGCGGGTTGATCCTGTTGTTCCTGATCCTGCCGGTGCTGGTGATCATTCCGCTGTCGTTCAACTCCGGCAGTTTCCTGGTGTACCCGCTGCAAGGTTTCTCGCTGCAGTGGTATCACGATTTCTTCGCCTCGGCCGAATGGATGCGGGCGCTGAAAAACAGCATCATCGTGGCTCCGGCAGCGACGTTGCTGGCGATGATCTTCGGCACGCTCGCGGCCATCGGCCTGACCCGTGGTGACTTCCCAGGCAAGGCACTGGTGATGGCCCTGGTGATTTCGCCCATGGTGGTGCCGGTGGTGATCATCGGCGTGGCCAGTTACCTGTTTTTCGCACCGTTGGGGATGGGCAACAGCTTCTTCTCGCTGATCGTGGTCCACGCCGTGCTGGGTGTACCGTTCGTCATCATCACGGTGTCGGCGACCCTGCAGGGGTTCAACCACAACCTGGTTCGGGCCGCTGCCAGCCTCGGGGCTTCGCCACTGACGGCGTTTCGTCGGGTGACCCTGCCGTTGATCGCCCCAGGCGTGATCTCTGGCGCGCTGTTCGCCTTCGCGACGTCGTTCGATGAGGTGGTGGTGACCCTGTTCCTGGCCGGCCCCGAGCAGGCAACCCTGCCACGGCAGATGTTCAGCGGCATCCGCGAAAACCTCAGCCCCACCATCGCGGCGGCGGCGACCCTGCTGATTGCCTTCTCGGTGATCCTGTTGCTGACCCTGGAGTGGTTGCGTGGGCGTAGCGAGAAGCTGCGTACTACCCAAGTCTGAGGCCAGCGTTGGTCCCTGTGGGAGCGGGCTTGCTCGCGAAAGCGGTGTAACAGTCGACATAGATGTTGGATGTTCCGCCGCATTCGCGAGCAAGCCCGCTCCCACATTGGGTTTGCGGTGTATTCATAAGCTCAATAGCTGACAACCCTCAATACCGAGCTATCCTTGTGCCAGCCCATACTCGAATAAGAGGCCGCGCACATGAGTCTTTCCTCATTCAAGATCGCCCATAAACTGATCACCGGTGCCGCTGCCATCGAGCAACTGGCGGCTGAGCTGACCCGGCTGGACGTCGACAACCCACTGATCGTGACCGATGCGGCGTTGGTCAAGTCCGGCACCGTGGAACTGGCCCTGCAACATCTGGGCGGACGGGACTACGAGATTTTCGACCGGGTCATGCCGGACCCGGAAATCGCCATTGTCGAGGACTGCATGCAAGCCTACCGCGACGGTGGTCATGATGGCTTGATCGGCCTGGGTGGCGGCAGTGCCATCGACATCGCCAAGTGCGTGGGGGTCTATGCCGGGTACCACGGCGAGCTGCAGGATATGTTCGGTGTCGATCAGGTGCCTCGCAAAGGCCCGCCCATGATTGCCATCCCGACCACGGCCGGTACTGGTTCGGAAGTCACCAACGTGGCGATCCTCTCCGACAAGGCCGCGCAGCTGAAAAAAGGCATCGTCAGCGATTATCTGTTGCCGGACGTGGCGCTGGTCAGTCCGCAGATGACCCTCACCTGCCCGCGCGGCGTCACGGCTGCCAGTGGCGTTGATGCGCTGGCACACGCCATCGAGGCCTATCTGTCGCTCAATGCTTCACCCATCACCGATGCCCTGGCGATCGGCGCAATCAAGCTGATCAGCCGCGCGCTGCCCAAGGCCTATGCCAACCCGGCTCACCTGCAAGCCCGGGAAGACATGGCCACGGCCAGCCTGATGGCCGGCATGGCATTCGGCAATGCCGGGGTCGGGGCGGTGCATGCGCTGGCCTATCCGTTGGGCGGGCGTTTTCACGTGTCCCATGGCGTTGCCAACGCCTTGTTGCTGCCGTATGTCATGACCTGGAACAAGATGGCCTGTGTCGAGCGCATGCGTGATATCGCCGAAGCCATGGGCATCAAGACCGCTCACCTGAGCGATCTCGAGGCGGCCGATGAGGCTGTGGAGGCGATGATTACGCTGTGTGCTGCCGTGGAAATACCCAAGGGCCTCAGCAGCCTGGGCGTGACCGATGACGTGATTCCCTCCATGGCGGTGGAAGCGGCGGGAATAGAACGGCTAATGCGCAACAATCCACGCCAACTGAGCGCCGCCGATATCGAGAAGATCTACCGCGCGGCGTATTGATCGATTGTCACGGTGGGCGCGCCAAATCTTGAGGTATACAATGCGCGCCATCGTGATTTCGCTCAAAACAGGTGCGTCATGCAGCCCTTCGCTATTGCTCCGTCGATTCTCTCTGCCGACTTCGCCCGCCTGGGCGAGGAAGTGGACAACGTTCTGGCCGCCGGGGCCGACATCGTCCACTTCGATGTCATGGACAACCACTACGTGCCCAACCTGACCATCGGCCCGATGGTCTGCGCGGCGCTGCGCAAGTACGGCGTCACCGCGCCGATCGACGCGCACTTGATGGTCAGTCCGGTGGACCGCATCGTCGGTGACTTCATCGAAGCCGGTGCTACCTACATCACTTTCCACCCTGAAGCCACGCAGCACATCGACCGCTCCCTGCAGTTGATCCGCGAAGGCGGTTGCAAGGCCGGCCTGGTGTTCAACCCGGCCACGCCCCTGGACGTGCTCAAGTACGTGATGGACAAGGTCGACATGATCCTGCTGATGAGCGTCAACCCTGGCTTCGGCGGGCAGAAGTTCATCCCGGGTACGCTCGACAAGCTGCGCGAAGCCCGTGCGCTGATCGATGCCTCGGGCCGTGATATCCGCCTGGAAATCGACGGTGGCGTGAACGTGAACAATATCCGTGAAATCGCCGCGGCCGGTGCCGATACGTTCGTCGCGGGTTCGGCGATCTTCAACGCACCGAACTACGAAGAGGTGATTGCAAAAATGCGCGCCGAACTGGCCCTGGCGCGCCCATGAGCGGCTTCGAGCAGCTGTTCCCCGGCAGCTTGCCGCGTCTGGTGATGTTCGACCTCGATGGCACATTGGTCGATTCGGTCCCGGACCTCGCGGCGGCCGTGGACACGATGCTGCTCAAGCTTGGACGCCCGCCTGCCGGTATCGACTCGGTGCGCCACTGGGTCGGCAACGGCGCGCCCATGCTGGTGCGCCGGGCCTTGGCCAATGACATCGATGCCCAAGGTGTCGATGATGCCGAGGCCGAGCGGGCGCTGGCGTTGTTCAATGACGCCTACGAAGACAATCACCAACTGACGGTGGTCTATCCCGGCGTGCGCTCCACCCTCAAATGGCTGAAAAAGCAGGGCGTGGAAATGGCCCTGATTACCAACAAACCGGAGCGCTTCGTTGCGCCGTTGCTGGACCAGATGAAAATCGGCCGCTATTTCCGCTGGATCATCGGCGGCGATACCTTGCCGCAGAAAAAGCCGGATCCGGCCGCGCTGTTTTTCGTGATGAAAATGGCCAACATCCCGGCTTCCCAATCCCTGTTCGTCGGCGACTCGCGCAGCGATGTGCTGGCGGCCAAGGCGGCAGGGGTCAAGTGCGTGGCGTTGAGTTATGGCTACAACCACGGCCGGCCCATCGCCGAAGAGTTTCCGACGCTGGTGATCGACGATTTGCGTCTGTTAATTCCCGGTTGCCTGGACCCGGCCGCTGAGATAACGTTGCCCGACGCTGTTCAATCCTCTTCTGGAAACGCCATCGTGGTGGTCACTCGCAAACTCTGGATGAAAGTCATGAAGGCCCTGGCCCGCTGGCGTTGGCGCGCCTGACGTGATCCTGGCCGGTTATCCGGCGCGTTTGCATACCTGACTGTCAGCTCCTCTTGCCACGAGGCACCCCATGATCCGCGAAGAATTCCTGCGTCTAGCCGCTGCCGGCTACAACCGCATCCCCCTTGCTTGTGAAACCCTGGCCGACTTCGACACACCGCTGTCGATCTACCTCAAGTTGGCCGACCAACCCAACTCCTACTTGCTCGAATCGGTGCAGGGCGGCGAGAAATGGGGCCGTTATTCCATCATCGGCCTGCCGTGCCGCACGGTGCTGCGAGTCCATGACCATCGCATCAGCGTGACCCACGACGGCGTCGAAATCGAATGCCTCGAAGTCGAAGACCCGCTGGCGTTCGTCGAAACCTTCAAGGCCCGCTACAACGTGCCGACCATCCCCGGCCTGCCGCGCTTCAACGGTGGCCTGGTGGGTTATTTCGGCTACGACTGCGTGCGTTACGTGGAAAAACGCCTGGGCACCTGCCCGAACCCCGATCCGCTGGGCGTGCCGGATATTTTGCTGATGGTGTCCGACGCGGTCGTCGTTTTCGACAACCTCGCCGGCAAGATGCACGCCATCGTCCTGGCCGATCCGTCCCAGGAAGATGCCTACGAGCAAGGTCAACAAAGCCTGCAAGCACTGTTGGAAAAGTTGCGTCAGCCGATCGCTCCGCGTCCCGGCCTGGACTTCAGCAAGCAGTCGGCGGCCGACCCGGTGTTTCGTTCCAGTTTCACCCAGGACGATTACGAACGCGCCGTCGATACCATCAAGGAGTACATCCTCGCCGGTGACTGCATGCAGGTCGTGCCGTCGCAACGGATGTCCATCGACTTCAAGGCGGCGCCCATCGATCTCTATCGGGCGCTGCGCTGTTTCAACCCGACGCCGTACATGTACTTCTTCAACTTCGGCGACTTCCATGTCGTGGGCAGTTCGCCGGAAGTGCTGGTGCGGGTCGAAGACAACCTGATCACGGTGCGGCCGATCGCCGGCACTCGCCCCCGTGGCGCCACGGAGGAAGCTGACCGGGCGCTGGAAGAGGACCTGCTGTCGGATGACAAGGAAATCGCCGAGCACCTGATGCTGATTGATCTGGGGCGCAACGACACCGGGCGGGTCTCGGAAATCGGCTCGGTGAAGCTCACCGAGAAGATGGTCATCGAGCGCTACTCCAACGTGATGCACATCGTTTCCAACGTCACCGGCCAGTTGAAGGCCGGGCTGACGGCGATGGACGCGTTGCGGGCGATCCTGCCGGCGGGCACCTTGTCCGGCGCGCCGAAAATCCGCGCGATGGAAATCATCGACGAACTGGAGCCGGTCAAGCGGGGCGTGTACGGCGGGGCCGTGGGTTACTTCGCCTGGAACGGCAACATGGACACCGCCATTGCCATTCGCACCGCGGTCATCAAGAACGGTGAACTGCACGTGCAGGCCGGCGGCGGTATTGTCGCCGACTCGGTGCCGGCACTGGAGTGGGAAGAGACCCTGAACAAGCGACGGGCCATGTTTCGCGCCGTGGCGCTGGCGGAGCAGACTTCAGGCGCCTGAAGTCCTCCCCGACAACCTGCGGCCAAGGGGCTTTTTTGCCCTGAAGGCTGTATTTAAAGCCAGTGAATTCAATAGGTTGCTTACGCCATGTTGCTGATGATCGATAACTACGACTCTTTTACCTACAACGTTGTGCAGTACCTCGGCGAGCTGGGCTCCGAGGTCAAGGTCGTGCGCAACGACGAACTGACCATCGCCGAAATCGAAGCCCTCAAGCCTGAGCGCATCGTGGTTTCACCCGGCCCGTGCACGCCGACCGAAGCGGGCATTTCCATCGACGCCATCAAGTATTTCGCTGGCAAGCTGCCGATCCTGGGTGTTTGTTTGGGGCATCAGTCGATCGGCCAGGCGTTCGGCGGTGACGTGGTGCGCGCCCGACAAGTCATGCACGGTAAGACCAGCCCGGTATTCCACGAGGACAAGGGCGTGTTCGAGGGGCTGAATCATCCGCTTACCGTAACCCGCTACCACTCCCTGATCGTCAAGCGCGAAACTCTGCCGGACTGCCTGGAACTGACGGCCTGGACCCAGCTTGAAGACGGCTCGGTCGATGAAATCATGGGGCTGCGCCACAAGACATTGAATATCGAGGGTGTGCAATTCCATCCCGAGTCTATTCTCACCGAGCAGGGCCACGAACTGTTCGCCAACTTTCTCAAACAAACCGGCGGCACGCGCTAAGGACTTTTCATGGATATCAAGACAGCCCTGAGCCGTATCGTCGGCCATCTCGACCTGAGCACCGACGAGATGCGCGACGTGATGCGCGAAATCATGACTGGCCAATGCACGGATGCGCAGATCGGCGCGTTCATGATGGCCATGCGCATGAAGAGTGAGAGCATCGATGAAATCGTCGGTGCGGTTTCGGCGATGCGTGAGCTGGCGGACAAGGTCGAACTCAAGACGCTGGACGGTGTGGTGGATGTGGTCGGTACCGGCGGTGACGGCGCCAATATCTTTAACGTTTCCACGGCTTCGTCGTTTGTCGTCGCGGCGGCCGGTTGCACCGTTGCCAAACACGGCAATCGGGCAGTTTCCGGCAAGAGCGGCAGTGCCGATCTGCTGGAGGCGGCCGGCATTTACCTGAACCTGACGCCGATCCAGGTGGCACGCTGCATCGATAACGTCGGCATCGGTTTCATGTTTGCCCAGACCCACCATAGCGCCATGAAACACGCCGCCGCGCCGCGCCGCGAGCTGGGGCTGCGTACGCTGTTCAACATGCTCGGCCCGCTTACGAATCCGGCCGGCGTGAAACATCAGGTAGTCGGTGTGTTCAGCCAGGCGTTGTGCCGGCCATTGGCTGAAGTCCTGCAACGCCTGGGCAGCAAGCACGTGCTGGTGGTCCATTCAAAGGATGGGCTGGATGAGTTCAGCCTGGCGGCGCCTACATTCGTGGCCGAACTAAAAAATGATCAGATCAGCGAGTACTGGGTCGAACCTGAAGACCTCGGCATGAAGAGCCAGAGTTTGCACGGGTTGGCGGTCGACAGCCCGGCCCAATCGCTGGAACTGATTCGCGATGCCCTGGGGCGTCGCAAAACCGAGAATGGCCAGAAAGCCGCTGAGATGATCGTGCTCAATGCCGGCGCTGCGTTGTACGCCGCTGACCACGCCAGCAGTCTCAAGCAAGGCGTGGAACTGGCCCATGATGCGCTGCACACTGGCCTGGCCAGGGAAAAGCTCGAAGAGCTGGGTGCATTTACCGCCGTATTCAAAGTGGAGAATGAAGGATGAGCGTGCCAACGGTTCTGGAAAAAATTCTGGCTCGCAAGGCCCAGGAAGTGGCCGAGCGCAGCGCTCGGGTCAGTCTGGCCGAGCTGGAAAACCTGGCGCGTTCAGCGGATGCGCCGCGCGGCTTTGCCCAGGCTTTGATCGATCAGGCCAAGAAAAAACAGCCGGCGGTGATTGCCGAAATCAAGAAGGCATCCCCCAGCAAGGGCGTGATTCGTGAGCACTTCGTCCCGGACGAGATCGCGCGAAGCTACGAGAAGGGCGGTGCTACCTGCCTCTCGGTGCTGACCGACGTCGACTTTTTTCAAGGGGCCGACGACTACCTGAAGCAGGCGCGGGCGGCGTGCAAGTTGCCGGTGATCCGCAAGGATTTCATGATCGATCCGTACCAGATCGTCGAGGCGCGTGCGTTGGGTGCCGACTGCGTGCTGTTGATCGTTTCCGCCTTGGACGACGTGAAAATGGCCGAGCTGGCGGCCGTTGCCAAAAGCGTCGGGCTGGATGTCCTGGTGGAAGTCCACGACGGTGACGAGTTGGAACGAGCCCTGAAAACCCTCGATACCAAACTGGTCGGCGTGAACAATCGTAACCTGCACACTTTCGAAGTGAGCCTGGAAACCACCCTGGACCTGTTGCCGCGCATTCCGCGCGATCGCCTGGTCATCACCGAAAGCGGCATCCTCAACCGGGCCGATGTCGAGCTGATGGAAGTCAGCGATGTGTACTCGTTCCTGGTGGGCGAAGCGTTCATGCGCGCCGAGAACCCGGGTACGGAGTTGCAACGACTGTTCTTTCCTGAACGTGGCCTGCCGGTGAGCGGCTCGACGCTGGACTGATCCATGTCGCCTGTGATTTCCCTGACCGTCGAAGCTGGCCTGCAAGCCGAACAGGATCTGTTGGCCAGCATCTGCGCGGGCGACGCTGAGTTCGGCCTGCTGTTCTGGCAGCCCAAAGACCGTGCGCTGGTCATGCCGCGCCGTTTGAGTCGCCTACCGGGCTTTGAACACGCCTGTGAAGTATCGGCTGCCCATGGCTGGCCGGTCCTGCTGCGCGAAACCGGTGGCGAACCGGTGCCGCAATCGGCCGCCACCGTCAATATCGCCCTGGTCTACGCACCACCGCGCAGCGAAGGCGACCACGGACGTATCGAAACCGGGTATCGCCGGTTGTGCGATCCCATCTGCCAACTGTTGGATGAGCTGGGCGGAGTGGCTTCGCTGGGAGAGGTGGAGGGGGCTTTCTGTGACGGACGCTTCAACGTCAACCTCGACGGCCGGAAAATGGTGGGCACCGCTCAGCGCTGGCGCCAGAGCAAGGGTGGTCAACGTCCGGTGGGGCTGGTCCATGGTGCGCTTTTACTGGTGGGCGAGCGCGAGTCCATGGTCGCGGCAGTCAATCGCTTCAATGAGGCCTGTGGCCTGGAGCAGCGAGTGCGTGCCGAGAGTCATATTGCCCTGCGTGAAAAATTCCCGGCGCCTCATGCGTTGGAGCGACTCGAGGCGTTGTATCGGGAGCTGCTGACCAAGCTGCTGGGTGCTTAACGCGTTCCGAACACCACCATGGTCTTGCCTTTGACGCTGACCAGGTTGCGTTCTTCCAGGTCCTTGAGTACGCGACCGACCATTTCACGCGAACAACCGACAATCCGACCAATCTCTTGGCGCGTCACCTTGATCTGCATGCCGTCCGGGTGGGTCATGGCATCGGGTTGCTTGCACAGTTCCAACAGGCAGCGTGCTACACGTCCGGTGACGTCGAAAAATGCGAGATCGCCCACCTTGCGGGTGGTATTGCGCAGGCGCTGTGCGATTTGTCCGCTGAGGACGTAAAGAATGTCCGGGTCTTGCAGGGACAGTTCTCGGAATTTGGCGTAGCTGATCTCCGCCACTTCACATTCAATCTTGGTCCGTACCCAGGCACTGCGTTCCTGTTCCTTGCCCGCCTGTTCGAATAACCCCAGCTCGCCGAAAAAATCTCCGGAATTGAGGTAGGCGATGATCATTTCCCGACCGTCGTCATCTTCTATGAGGATAGTGACCGACCCCTTGATGATGAAAAACAGCGTCTCGGAACGATCTCCCGCACAAATGATGTTGTGTTTGGCTGGATGGCGGCGGCGCTGGCAATGCATCAAGAGTTTGTCGAGATTCTTGATCTTGAACGTGGGAGTAATGGCAACCATGGTTGTATCCCGAAAGACTGCGCAGTGATGGTTTGGTTTTTTTATAGACGCGAATGGCTATCGCTAAAGGCTGGCCATGCGCCATCGAGTTGGCGTATGGCCAGCTTAACAGAGGCGTCCTTAATTGATTTGAGAATTTACCTACATGCTGGTCGGTCAGGTCTCCTAAGACGGAGAGCGGTCATGCCGGAGCGCTGTGCTAAGCTGGCGACCCTTTTTTAACAGTGGAGTCTTGGCGATGAAGGCACGCATCCAATGGGCTGGCGAAGCCATGTTCCTCGGTGAGTCAGGCAGTGGTCATGTGGTCGTCATGGACGGCCCGCCAGAGGCCGGTGGGCGGAACCTGGGTGTTCGGCCGATGGAAATGCTCCTGCTGGGCGTGGGCGGTTGCAGCAACTTCGACGTGGTCAGCATTCTCAAAAAGTCTCGCCAGGCCGTCGAAAGCTGCGAAGCTTTCCTGGAGGCAGAGCGCGCCACTGAAGATCCCAAAGTGTTTACCAAGATCCACATGCACTTCGTGGTGAAGGGGCGCGCCCTGAAGGAAGCCCAGGTCAAGCGCGCCATCGAGCTGTCCGCCGAGAAATACTGCTCGGCTTCGATCATGCTTGGCGTCGCCGGGGTCGAAATCACCCACGATTATGAAATCATCGAGTTGGGTTGAGTCGAGAGTCGACTGGCCGTATTGATGTATTCGGACAGAAAAAAGGCGACTTCCCTTGGGGACGTCGCCTTTTTAATTTCCGTGGGAATGAGCTAGTCAGTCCTCAATTGCCGTCAAATCCGATAAGTGCTCTTGGTCATGACCTTGGCCAGCAGGCTCATGCCGAACTTCACCGGGGCCGGAAAACGGAAGCCACCGGCCTCAAGCGCACTCTCGGCATGGTGTTCCTCGTCCACGCGCATCTGTTCAAGGATCGCCCGGGATTTTTCATCCTCGGCCGGCAGTTGTTCGAGGTGTTCATTCAAATGCTTGCACACTTGATGCTCGGTCGCCGCAACGAAGCCGAGGCTGACTTTGTCGCTGATCAGCCCGGCAACGGCGCCGATCCCGAATGACATCCCATAGAACAGCGGATTCAGGACGCTGGTATGACTGCCCAGCTGGCGAATCCGTTGTTCACACCAGACCAGATGGTCGATTTCTTCCTCGGCGGCATGCTCCATTGCCTTACGCACTTGCGGTAGCTTCGCTGTCAGCGCCTGGCCCTGATACAGCGCCTGGGCACAGACTTCGCCGGTGTGGTTGATACGCATCAGTCCGGCGACGTGGCGGGTTTGCTCGTCACTCAGTTGCGCGTCTGGTTGCACGATAGCCGGTGATGGGCGGTACGGCTGGCCACTGAAGGGCAGCAGCGTGCGCATCGCGGTATCCGCTTGCAGCAACAGGCGGTCAATCGGCGAGTAGTGACGTTGGGTAGTCATGCTTACCTCCGGGAAAAATCACAGCGGCCAGTTTAACCCAATCGACCGCCGAAGATTTGCGTTGGGTCAGGGGTATCAGCCCGGCGGCCAGTTCATCTGGCGCTGCCCCAGCACATGCATATGAATGTGATAGACCGTTTGCCCACCCAGTTCATTGCAATTCATCACCACGCGAAAACCTTCTGCACAGCCCAATTCCAGTGCCAGGCGCTGGGCAGTGAACAAGATGTGTCCAGCCAGGCCTTTGTCTTCTTCGGCCAGGTCATTGAGGGTGCGGATCGGTTTTTTCGGTATGACCAAGAAATGTACAGGCGCCTGCGGGGCGATGTCGTGGAAGGCCAATACCTGGTCATCCTCGTAAATGATCTTCGCCGGGATTTCCCGGTTGATGATCTTGGTAAACAGAGTATCCACAGCTGTTTTCTCCGTTGGGTTCGTCGAGGTCGGGTGTCTTGAAGGCTCCGGTTGAGGCGCCTGGTTATTCAACTTGAAGGGATCAGCGCGGGCAATAAGCCTTGTTGATCATGCCGGCGATGGTTCGTACCAGCCATCGCGACCCCAGTCGCGGCAGTGCGGCCAGCCAGCGGTTGCGGCGTCCGGGAATGATGATGGCGCGGTTGCGGTCCAGCGCGCGCACGGCGTACAGGGCCACCTCTTCCGGGCTCATCAGCAACTTGCTGTCGATGAGTTTCTGTTCGTCCATCTGCGCCCTGGAAAAGAAGCCGGTCCGGGTCGGGCCAGGGCAAAGCACCGAGACCTTGATCGAGCATTTCTTCAGCTCGACCCGCAGGGCTTCGGAGAAGTGCAGCACATAGGCCTTGCTGGCGTAATAGGTACTCATCCAGGGGCCGGGCTGGAACGCGGCAATCGAGGCGACGTTGAGGATCTGGCCGCCGCCAAGCAGGGCCATGCTGTTACCGATGGCGTGACAAAGCCGTGTCAGGGCGAGGATGTTGACTTCGATCAGATCCTGCTCGGTCATCCAGTCCTGGCCCAGGAACGGCCCGCTGGTGCCGATGCCTGCACAATTGACCAGCAGGTCGATCTGCCGCTCACCTTCCTCCAGTTCCAGGAGAAAGCCTGAAAGCCTCAGCGGTTCGCCCAGGTCGCAAGCCCGGAACAACACCTCCACGCCAAACCGCTGAGTCAGTTCGATTGCAATACTTTCCAGCCGATCACGTTGTCGAGCCACCAGTATCAAGTTGCGGCCGCGCCGGGCCAGCGCTTCGGCCATGGCCAGGCCAATGCCGCTGGAAGCGCCAGTGATCAGTGCGTAACGGGTCATGCAGTTCTCCATCAACAGCCCGCCGCCAGGCGACTGGGCTGTCACCGGCATGAAGCGCGCTTATTGTTCCTCTTCTTCTTCATAGTCTACAGAAGGCGAAGCGGGCTCGGCTGCCTCGACGGCGGGTTCTTCGGCGGTGTCGGTGCTGGACTCGCTGCTTTCATAGCTGCTCAGGGTACTGCTGTCGTAGTCCTCCTGGAGGGCTCCGAAGATGCCGGCAAAGGTAGCCATGAAAATCAGGACGATCATCACAAGCCAAAGCGACGCCAGCAATTTGACCGCCGTGGTATTGCGCGGTGGCGGCGGACCATACTGGTTTGCACCGGTATTGCCCGGGGCGATGATGAGGATGAACGGGAAGATGCTGCCCACGAATGGAACGAGGTTGACCAGCCACAACCACCCCGACCAGCCGAGATCATGCAGGCGCTGGACGTTGAACTGGATGCTCACGAAGGCAAAGGCTAGTACGACGGCTGCGCCGAGCAGGCCGCCGACGATGAGTCCCGCTATCGAGTCGGAAGCCAGCAGCCAGGCCGTGGCTAACCAGAAGCCCAGGCCGACCAGGGGCAGCAGGGCCAGGGTCAACACCATGGTCCAGGCCAGGTAGCGCAAACGGCCGATACGCCCATCGAAGCTGAACGGCTTGAGGGTGCTGTACTCGGCGAGTGTTTCACCCACTTCGGCCCGGGGAGGCGCATACGGCGAGACGGGGTCGACGATAGATTCCGGGTGGCGCCCACTCGGCTGTTGTGGCGACTCCTGCACTTCGCCGAGGCTCAGTTGGAGGGCAGGTTCAGCTTCGATTCGGGCATCGATTCCGCTCCTGTTGAGCGCTTCCAGGTATTGCTGCGCTTCGCTCTGGGACAGGTTGCTTTTAAGGGCTACCTTGCGACCAGTGAACAGCCGTTCAATGGCGCTGATGTCGCTTTTAAACAGGTCGGCGAGGTTGAGTTTGGCTGTGGTGGTATCGACGCCCGGCATCAGGCCTCCGTCGAATACAATGTTGAAACGGGTTTCGCTCATGCCCGGCATCCTTGTCTCTGAAAGTTAAATAACTGTTTTTATGGGGTTGCTTCAGCGGGGCCATTGCCCGCCAAGCTGCGCCGCCCGGGCATGTGCCTGACGGTATTCTTCATCCAGGCGTGCCACCAACTGATCGACGCTGGGCAAATCATCGATTTCACCCACGCCCTGGCCAGCGGACCATACGGTTTTCCAGGCCTTGGCTTCATCGTTCAGCGGTTTGAGTTTCGAGCCAAAATCCACCTCGCCCTTGTTCTGCAGAGCGGCCAGATCGAAACCGGCGCTCTCCAGGCTCTGGCGCATGAAACTGGCCGGCACTCCGGATACAGCGGGAGTATGCACGATGTCTGCGGCTCTGGATGTGAGCAACATCTCTTTATAAGCGTCAGGGGCGTGGCTTTCGCTCGTAGCGATAAAGCGCGTGCCGAAGTAGGCCAGATCGGCGCCGAGCAATTGTGCGGCCAAAATCTGATGGCCATGGTTCAGGCATCCTGCAAGCAGCACGGTTTTGTCGAAAAACTGCCGGATCTCGGCGACTAGTGAAAACGGGCTCCATGTTCCGGCATGCCCGCCTGCACCAGCGGCAACGGCGATCAAGCCATCGACACCGGCTTCGGCGGCTTTCTCGGCATGACGCCGGGTCGTCACGTCATGGAACACCAGTCCGCCATAAGCATGGACGGCATCCACCAACTCCTTCACCGCGCCCAGGCTGGTGATGACAATCGGCACCTTGTGTTCGATGCAGATGGCCAAGTCGGCTTGAAGCCGCGGGTTGCTGTGATGGACGATCAGGTTCACGGCGTAGGGTGCCGGATTCTCCAGGGTCGCCAGGCCTGCTTCGATTTCCTCGAGCCAGGCCTTGAAGCCACTGCTTTCGCGCTGGTTCAACGCCGGAAAACTTCCGACGATGCCGTTGCGGCAGCAGGCCAGCACCAGTTTCGGATTGGAAATCAGGAACATTGGCGCTGCCACGACGGGCAGGCGCAAGCGTTGTTCAAGCAGAGCGGGCAACGACATCGCAAGTACCCCGGATAATGGATGCTGATTGGAGATTAGAACGGTCGGACGACGACCAGAATTACGATAGCCAGCAATATCAGAACCGGCACTTCATTGAACCAGCGATAAAAGACATGGCTGCGGGTGTTTTCGCCACGGGCGAAGCGCTTTACCTGGGCGCCGCACATATGGTGGTAACCGATCAGCAGCACGACCAGGGTCAGCTTGGCGTGCATCCAGCCACCTTGGGTGAAGTAGGCGCCGGCGTTGAGGCTGAGCAGCCAGATGCCGAATACGAGCGTGGCAATCATCGCCGGGCCCATGATGCCGCGGTACAACTTGCGCTCCATGACGCTGAAACGTTCTTTGCTGACGCTGTCCTCGCTTTGGGCGTGATAGACAAACAGGCGAGGCAGGTAGAACAGGCCGGCGAACCAGCAGACCATGCTGACGATATGAAGTGCTTTGAGCCACAGATAGAGCATTTTTAGTTATTCCCAGGATTCACGGTAGCCCGATAGTAGAGGTTAGAGCGTCCGCACGTCACCTTGGCGGTTGTCGCCGGGCCCTGCGGCCCCTATCATCGACGGCTTTCCAGTGGGTTCGTTGAGGGCAGGTTTATGGTCAAGGTCGGTATCGTCGGCGGCACGGGGTACACCGGTGTCGAACTGCTGCGTCTGTTGGCACAGCATCCGCAAGCTGAGGTGGTGGTCATCACTTCCCGATCCGAGGCCGGCCTGGCCGTTGCCGACATGTACCCGAACCTGCGAGGTCATTACGACGGCCTGGCGTTCAGTGTTCCGGACATCAAGACCCTTGGCGCCTGCGATGTGGTGTTCTTCGCCACACCTCACGGTGTCGCCCACGCCCTGGCGGGTGAACTGCTGGCTGCCGGGACCAAGGTCATTGACCTGTCGGCGGACTTCCGCCTGCAGGACGCCGATGAATGGGCCAAGTGGTACGGTCAACCTCACGGCGCGCCGGATCTGCTCGACGAGGCGGTCTATGGATTGCCGGAAGTCAATCGCGAGAAAATCAAGCAGGCCCGACTGATCGCGGTACCGGGTTGCTATCCGACGGCGACGCAGCTGGGGTTCCTGCCGCTACTCGAGGCCGGTCTTGCCGATGCTTCGCGTCTGATTGCCGACTGCAAGTCCGGTGTCAGTGGGGCCGGGCGTGGCGCCAGTGTCGGCTCGCTGTACGCCGAAACGGCGGAAAGCATGAAAGCGTACGCGGTCAAGGGGCACCGCCACCTGCCGGAAATTCGCCAGGGATTGCGCCGGGCCGCGGGCAAGGAGGTCGGCCTGACCTTCGTGCCGCACCTGACGCCGATGATTCGTGGCATCCACTCCACTCTTTATGCAACCGTCGTCGATCGTTCGGTGGACCTGCAGGCGTTGTTTGAAAAGCGTTATGCCAACGAACCGTTCGTCGACGTAATGCCAGCCGGCAGCCACCCGGAAACCCGCAGCGTGCGCGGTGCGAACGTTTGCCGGATCGCCGTGCATCGTCCGCAGGACGGTGATCTGGTGGTGGTGTTGTCGGTCATCGATAACCTGGTCAAGGGCGCGTCCGGCCAGGCCGTGCAGAACCTGAACATCCTGTTCGGGCTGGATGAGCGCTTGGGGCTCTCCCATGCGGGGATGTTGCCATAACGGCAGCCACACGCTTCAAGTCGGCAGCTACAAGCTTGGGGCTTGTAGTTCGCCGCTGCTCTTGTAAATAGTTGACCGATTTTCTAGGAGAAGCGGATAATGCCCGCCATCACGCATTATGGCGGCGTAAGCGCCGGGAGATATTCAGCATGAGCGTCGAAACCTTCACCCCCACGGCTTTGCAATTCACCCACGGTGCCGCGCACAAGGTGAAGAGCCTGGTCGATGAAGAGGGCAATGATCGTTTGAAGCTGCGCGTGTTTGTAACGGGCGGCGGTTGTTCCGGTTTTCAGTACGGCTTCACTTTTGATGAAGAAGTGGCCGAAGACGACACCATCGTTGAACGCGAAGGGGTCAGCCTGGTGGTCGATCCGATGAGCTTCCAGTACCTGGCAGGTGCCGAGGTGGATTATCAGGAAGGCCTGGAAGGCTCGCGGTTCGTGATCAAGAACCCAAACGCGACCACGACCTGTGGGTGCGGTTCTTCGTTCTCGATCTGAGTGCTTCAATAAAAAAGCCGCAGAGCCTTAGGGCCCTGCGGCTTTTTTCTGTCCGTAATTACTGGATTCAGGCTGGGTAGATGGCGCCGAGTACGCGCAGGCCGCGGGCGCCGGTGACACTTGGACGGTTACCTGGAATACCTTCAAGGCAACAATGGGCAAGCCAGGCGAAAGCCATGGCTTCAACCCAATCCGGGTCTACGCCGTACACCGCCGTGCTGCTGACTTTGGCGTCCGGCAGCAAATCGGCCAGGCGCTTCATGAGCGTCTGGTTATGTGCACCGCCGCCGCAGACCAGCAACTCTTGAGTATTGGACTGGGCATGTTGGAGTGATTCGACGATGGTCAGGGCTGTCAGTTCGAGCAACGTTGCCTGCACGTCTTCCGGGGTGAAGGCTGGCAACTGCGATAAATGCTGGCTCAGCCAAGGCAGGTTGAATACCTCTCGCCCGGTACTTTTCGGACCCTTCGTGACAAAGAAGGGATCGCTGAGCAGCGTCTTGAGCAGAACTGGCTCGACTTTCCCGCTGGCAGCCCATTGACCGTCACGATCGAAATGGTCGCCTCGTTGTTGATGTATCCAGGCATCGAGCAATACGTTGCCTGGACCACAGTCGAAACCAGCGACGGGTTTTGCCGGCTCGATCAGGCTGAGATTGCTGAAACCGCCGACATTCAGTACGGCACGTTTACCGGCTCGTTCTTCGAACAGTGCTTCGTGAAATGCCGGAACCAGCGGGGCGCCTTGTCCACCGGCGGCGACGTCACGGCTGCGGAAATCGCTGACGACGGTGATGCCGGTCAACTCACTCAACAAGGCCGGATTGCCAATCTGTACGGTAAACCCGCGGGCTGGTTCATGGCGGATGGTCTGGCCGTGGCTGCCGACCGCCGTGATGTCTTCAGGCTTGAGTTTCTGTTCGTTGAGCAGGGTATGGATACCCTGTGCGGCCAGCTTTACCCAGCTTTGCTGGGCAATGGCGGAGCGGGCGATCTCATCGGGCCCACTGCTGCACAATCCGAGCAATTCGGTACGCAGGATGGCGGGCATCGGAATGTAGTGCGTGGCGATCAATTTGATCGCCGGGGTCAGTTCGATCAGTGCGATATCCAGGCCATCCAGGCTGGTCCCGGACATCACACCGATATAGAGCGCCATGCTTAACGCTTGCTCGAGGCCAGCATGGTGGCTTTCTCTTGATCCATGCGAGCCATCAAGGGTTGGCTTTGAGCCAGGAAGCGCGCGCGTTCGCCCTTGGCGATCGGATCGGCCATCGGCAGTTTCTGGCCAAGCGGATCGACGTGGACGCCGTTGACCTGGAATTCATAGTGCAAGTGCGGGCCGGTGGACAGGCCGGTAGTGCCGATGTATCCGATCACCTGGCCTTGCTTGACGGTGCCGCCAGTCTTCACGCCCTTGGCGAAGCCTTGCATGTGGCCGTACAGCGTGCGGTAGGTATTGCCGTGCTGGATGATCACGGTGTTGCCGTAACCGCCGCGACGTCCGGCCAGCAATACCTTGCCGTCGCCGGCAGACTTGATTGGCGTGCCACGGGGAGCTGCGTAGTCGACACCTTTATGGGCGCGGATCTTGTTCAGGATTGGATGCTTGCGGCCGGCGGAGAACTTCGAGCTGATGCGGGCGAAATCAACCGGTGTACGGATGAAGGCCTTGCGCATGCTGTTGCCGTCGGCGGTGTAGTAGCTGCTGTTGCCTTGCTTGTTGGTGTAGCGCACGGCGGTGTATGTCTTGCCGCGGTTGGTGAAGCGCGCGGAGAGAATCGGGCCGTTGCCGACGCTTTTTCCATTGACCACTTTCTGCTCATAGATGATGTCGAATTCGTCACCCTGGCGAATGTCCTGGGCGAAGTCGATGTCGTAGCCAAATACACTGGCCATGTCCATGGTCAGGCTGTGGGAAAGGCCTGCGCGTGCAGCCGACTGGGACAATGAACTGTTGATGACGCCATGAACGTAGGCCGAGCGGACGGTAGGCTTGGTGATGACGCGATTGAATACATAACCCTTGTCGTTTTTGGTCAGGGTGATGCTTTCCAGGTCGCTCAGCTTGGTGTGCAGGTTGGTCAGCTGGCCCTCTGGATCGAGTTCGAATTCGAGTTTCTGGCCGCGCTGCAGTTGAGTGAACTGCTTGGCTTGCTTGTCGCTGGCCACGATTTCATGGACCGAAGTCGAGGGCAGGCCAACCTTTTCGAAGAGGGTGGAAAGTGTGTCGCCCTTGGCAACAATCACTTCGCGATGGTCTGGTCCCTTCTTTTCTTCTGCTACAGGCGCTTCTACCTGAGCGGCTGCCTCGGTGGTGTCTTGCGGGCTGTTTTCAATCTGCGCAAAAGGAGAGGCGGCCGGTTCGTTTGTGGCTTGAACGGTTTCGGCGGCGTCTTGTTCTTGTGTCAGTTGTTCAGCAGGGCTTTCCAGTTCAAGACTCAGGGTCGTCTTTTTGGCTTCAACATCGCTGGAGGGAAACACCAGCAGCGCCAGGCTAAGGAGGGCTGCGATGCCACTTGCGGCAAGCAGGTGGGTCTTCGGGTAAAGCGGCGGCGCTTTAGACGGTTCTGTGGTCATAGGTAATTTTGACTTTTGAAAAGATGAATTGGAAAAGATGACTGACATGATGAAGATGAAATAACTGTATAAAATATAACCAAAACCCCTGCGAAGCAAGCCCGCGAACGCTCTGTTCTGTGGATTGGCGTCCGCGCGCCGGGCAAACCTTGTATTTGGTGCGCGATCTTGTATGGTTGGGGCCCTTTGAATCTGAGCCTTACGGGTCTGTTATGAAGTCGGTTGAAGAGCAGCTAGCGCTGATCAAACGTGGTGCGGAAGAACTGTTGGTCGAGTCCGAGCTGATCGAAAAGCTCAAGCGCGGGCAGCCGCTGCGTATCAAGGCAGGTTTCGATCCGACGGCACCCGATCTGCACCTGGGCCATACCGTGCTTATTAATAAGCTGCGCCAGTTCCAGGACCTGGGGCACCAGGTCATCTTCCTTATAGGTGACTTCACCGGGATGATCGGTGATCCAAGCGGCAAGAGTGCTACGCGCCCACCGCTGACTCGTGAGCAGGTTCTCGATAACGCCGAGACCTACAAGACTCAGGTTTTCAAGATTCTTGATCCGGCCAGGACCGAAGTGGCTTTCAACTCCACTTGGATGGATCTGATGGGGCCGGCGGATTTCATTCGTCTGACGTCCCAATACACCGTGGCTCGCATGCTTGAGCGCGATGATTTCGACAAGCGCTATAAATCCAATCAGCCAATCGCCATTCATGAGTTCCTCTATCCGCTTGTGCAGGGCTATGACTCGGTCGCGTTGCGCGCGGACGTTGAACTTGGCGGTACCGACCAGAAGTTCAACCTGTTGATGGGGCGTGAGCTGCAGCGTGGTTACGGTCAGGAGGCACAGTGCATCCTGACCATGCCGTTGCTGGAAGGTCTGGATGGTGTGAAGAAGATGTCCAAGTCGCTGGGCAACTACGTGGGTATCCAGGAAGCGCCGGGCGTCATGTACAGCAAGCTGGTCTCCATTCCTGATGTGCTGATGTGGCGCTACTTCGAGCTGTTGAGTTTCCGGTCCATGGATGAGATCGATGCGTTCCGTGCCGATGTCGAGGCTGGCGCCAATCCGCGTGACATCAAGATCAAGCTGGCCGAAGAGATCGTTGCGCGTTTCCATGGTGAGGAGGCTGCGGCCAATGCTCATCGCGCGGCGGGTAATCGCATGAAGGATGGCGAGCTGCCGGACGATCTGCCGGAGATCGAGTTGACTGCTGCCGAGGATATGCCGATTGCGGCAGTCCTTAATAAAGCAGGCCTGGTCAAGAACGCAGCGGTGGCGCGAGACCTTTTGGGTTCGGGTGGTGTGCGTATCGATGGTGAGGTTGTGGATCGCACCTATATATATGAGCTGGGTTCTACTCATGTCTGTCAGGCCGGCAAGAAGGCTTTTGCGCGTATTACGCTGAAATCTGAATAAAGCTGAAAATAGGTGTTGACGGCAGATTCTGGAAGTCTATAATTCGCCCCACTTCCGGCGCAGTCGAAACGGAAAACTCCTTGAGATTCAATGAGTTAAGTAAGTTTCGAAGGTGTTGGGCTTCAGGTCATCGAAGCCCGGAAGGAGCAGATAGAGCGGTGTTGTTTGGCTCTATCGGCGATTCGATCTTCTCGGTCGAAAGCGGTGAAAAAGAGGTGTTGACAGCAGCGAGTAACGCTGTAGAATTCGCCTCCCGCTAACGAGAGATCGGAAGCGCAAGTGGTTGAAGTTGTTGATGTTTCCGAAGCGAAACTTTGAAAACTTCTTAAAATAACCGCTTGACAGATACACGGGGCGCTGTAGAATGCGCGCCTCGGTTGAGATGAAAGACTCAACCAACCGCTCTTTAACAACTGAATCAA
>NZ_ATLN01000084.1:0-8967 GCF_000416195.1 Pseudomonas sp. CFII68 | reverse complement strand
CATCGATGTTGGATGGGCTGCCGCCATCGCGAGCAGGAGCGAGCTCCCTCGCCACAAAGGCAGTTCGGTGGGGTCCCAAAGCCATGTGGCCCGGGGCTCCCGCAGGGTTCTCGGGTGGAGACAAGGCTTGTGTCCGCCACCCATTCCATGTGGGAGCGGGTGTTGGCGATAAAGCCTGCCTCTATTGGTGCTGCACCTGCACCATCGAGCTCACCTGCACCCTCGCCTGCATCTGCTCCGCTCCGCCGCCCCGGCGCATGCCGCGTACCGGGCAGGCGTCGAGGTAATCCAGGCCGACCGCCAGTTTCAAGTGGCGGTCTGGAAGGGTCAGGCGGTTGGTCACGTCGAAGCTGTACCAGCCATCATCCAGCCAGGCTTCCGCCCAGGCGTGGCTCGCCAGGTGGCTTTCATCTTCGGTGCACAGATAGCCGGAAACATAGCGCGCAGGAATGCCCAGGCTGCGGGCGCAGGCCAGGAACGCGTGGGTATGGTCCTGGCACACTCCCGTCCCACCGGCAAACGCCTCGGCGGCGGTGCTGTTGACCGCCGTCGTGCCGGGGCTGTAGGGCATCCGCGCCGCCAAACCGTTCATCAAATCGGTCAAGGCCGAACGATCGCGCCGGCCGGCACATTGCTCGACGGCGAAGGCGCTGAGGGTTTCATCCGCCTGGGTCAGGCGACTGCTGCGCAAAAAAGGCAGCGGCGACTGGTTGTCCGGCTCCATCGCGATGGACTGATGGATTTCCACCTCGCCATAAGCTGTCAGTACCAAGGCACCGTGGGGCTCGTCCATGGTCATCACATGCAAGATGTTGCCATAGGGATCAAGCTGGCTGCGTACCAGTCGCGGCAGTTCCAGGTGCCATTCCAGGATGCGCTGGCGCTGAGTGTCCCGGGGCGTCAGGCGCAGGAACTGGATGCTGGTGCAGACTTCATCGGCGTAGCTGTAGGTGGTGTCGTGGCGTATGGACAGTTTCATACGACCTCCAGGTAAGACTCATGGACGGTCTGGCCCAAGTGGCGGATCTGCCCAATCAAGTCGGTCAACCATTGATGCAGGCCCGACGCCAGGATCTCATCGATCCCCGAATAACGCAGGCGCGCATTCAGCTCGGCGGCCAGGCGTTGCGCTGGCCGGCCGTTGTTGCCCGGCAAGCTGGCGAGAATGTGGTCCAGCTCCTCGATGCAGGCATGCAGCGAGCGCGGGACGTCAGCGCGCAACAGCAACATCTCGGAAACCTGCTCGGCGTTCGGCGCATTGCGGTAGATCTCGTTGAATGCCTCGAACGAAGACAACGCGCGCAACAGGGCACTCCACTGGTAATAACCACGGGCCGAGTTGTCGCTGACCTCCTCCGATTCCTCGCCGAACATTTCATAGCGGGCGTCCAGCAGGCGCAGCGTGTTGTCGGCCCGTTCGATAAAGGTGCCCAGGCGAATGAAGCAGTAGGCATCGTTGCGCATGATGGTGCCCGACGTCGCGCCACGGAACAGGTGCGAACGCTCCTTGACCCACTCGCAGAAATGGCTGATACCGTAGCGCCCCAGGCCGTTGCTGGCGATGTTGCGCATTTCCAGCCAGGTGGCGTTGATGTTCTCCCACATGTCGGCGGTGATGCGCCCGCGCACGGCATGGGCGTTGGTCCGCGCGGCCCGCAGGCAGCTGTAGATACTGCCGGGGTTGGTTTCATCCAGCGCGAAGAAATGCAGCATGCGCTCGGTGTTGAGCGCGTCATAACGGGCGTTGTAGTCGTCCAGCGTACCGGCCGCCAGCAGCGACATCGCCAGCTCGGCGTGGCCATCGCTGCGTCCGGCCTGGGGCATCAGCGACAGCGAATAGCTGACTTCGAGCATGCGCGCCAGGTTCTCGGCGCGCTCCAGGTAGCGGGACATCCAATAGAGGTCCGAAGCAGTTCTTGAAAGCATGTCTTAGTCCTCCACTACCCAAGTGTCTTTGGTGCCACCGCCCTGGGACGAGTTCACCACCAGCGAGCCTTCGCGCAGTGCCACGCGGGTCAGCCCGCCGGGCACCAGGCGCGTTTCCTTGCCCGACAGCACGAACGGACGCAGGTCGATGTGGCGCGGCGCGATGCCGCTCTCGACAAAGGTCGGACACGTGGACAGGCTCAAGGTCGGCTGGGCGATATAGGCTTCGGGACGGGCCTTGAGACGTGCGCGGAAATCCTCGATTTCCGCGGCAGTGGCCGCTGGCCCGACCAGCATGCCGTAGCCGCCGGAGCCCTGGGTTTCCTTGACCACCAGATCCGGCAGGTTGGCCAGCACATGGGACAGGTCCTGAGGCTTGCGACACTGCCAGGTGGGCACGTTTTTCAGGATCGGTTCTTCGGTGAGGTAGAAGCGGATCATCTCGTCGACGTAGGGGTAGATCGACTTGTCATCGGCCACGCCGGTGCCGACCGCGTTCGCCAGCACCACATTGCCCGCGCGGTACACGGCGATCAGCCCGGGCACGCCCAACATCGAATCGGGGTTGAACGACAACGGGTCGAGGTAGGCATCGTCAAGGCGACGATAAATCACGTCCACCTGCCGTGGGCCGGCGGTGGTGCGCATGTACACGTGGTCGTCACGCACGAACAGGTCAGCGCCCTCCACCAGCTCCACGCCCATTTCACGGGCCAGGAACGCGTGCTCGAAATAGGCACTGTTGAAGCGCCCCGGGGTCAGCACCACGGCGGTGGGGTTCTCGAGGGGGCTTGAGCTCTTGAGGGTGTCGAGCAGCAGGTTCGGGTAATGATCGATGGGGGCCACGCGCTGGGCGGCGAAGAGCTCGGGGAACAGGCGCATCATCATCTTGCGGTCTTCGAGCATGTAGCTCACGCCGCTGGGCGTGCGCAGGTTGTCCTCCAGCACGTAATAGCTGCCGTCACCGTCGCGAACCAGATCGACACCGGCGATATGAGCGTAAATGCCCCGGTGCAGGTCCAGGCCCTGCATCGCAATCTGATAACCCTCGTTGGCAAGCACCTGCTCGGCAGGAATGATCCCTTCCTTGAGGATGTGTTGCCCATGGTAGATGTCGGCCAGGAACATGTTCAGGGCCTGGACCCGCTGAATGCAGCCACGCTCGACCATCTGCCATTCGCTGGCCTTGATGCTGCGCGGGATGATGTCGAACGGAATCAACCGCTCGGTGCCCTGCTCGTCCCCGTAGAGGGTGAAGGTGATACCGGCTCGATGGAACAGCAGGTCGGCTTCGCGGCGGCGTTGCTCTAGCAGCTCAAGCGGTGTGTCCGCCAGCCAGCGCGAGAAAGCTTGGTAATGCGGGCGGCAGTCACCCTTGGCGTCATACATTTCATTAAAAAAAGCGTGGGGCATAGCCAACTCCCAGCCGTGTCGCACACGGCATTTCTTATTACGTCGTCATTCCACTCAGTACGGCCTTGCCTTTTTTATGAGCCCTGGTTCTCTGAGTACCTCGTTAGGCAATGGGTCTCTGATCAGGCCTTTGCGTCCGGATGACGTGCGCCCCCCTGTTTATCTACTTATCGAATACCCCTCGCTGGTTCTTTCGTCCTGGAGTCGTAGCAAGGGCTGTGCCTAAGTGCGGTGCATCGAGACAATGCTGGAAAAACTGTCGCATAACGACAAAAAAGCGAAATTTATTTTCGATTTTGCGACGAAAATCTGTTTGGAGACTGAAACGTTTATTGCCATTTCCGGCGTCGATGCCATGAACGAGTCGAATCGGTGCAGCCAGGCGGGGAGCCAGCATCGAATGCCCTGAAAAGGGGAAATTTATACCCACCGCTAAAACGCAGGCCTTAGCCTAACGATAGCTGACGTGTCGGACTTCAGGATGGATGAGTTCAGTTTCTGGTGCGACAACAAATAGCTGAACATCATCGGACATTGTGGGAGCGAGCCTGCTCGCGATAGCGGTTTGAATGTAAAAGTGACGCCCAAAAAAATGCCCGGACTTCAAGGTCCGGGCATTTTGCTTTCTGGATGGATCAGAACGTCACACTGGCGCTCAGCCGTGCAGTACGCGGCTCACCGACGCTTACCTGCAACTCGCTGCCCGTGGAGGACGGGTAGTACTGCTTGTCGAACAGGTTGTCGACGTTCAACTGCAACGAGGTTTTGTGCCCCAGTACTGGAGACTCCCAGCGCAGGAAGGCGTCGGCCACGGTGTAGCTGCTGAGCCAGAAGTCGTTGGCCTTGTTGGCGGCGCGTTCGCCGACGTACCGCGCACCTGCTCCGGCGTGCCAGGCACCGAATTCGGCTGGCACGTTCAGATGGTGGCTCAGGTATAGGCTGGCGGTGTGCTTTGGCGCATCGGCGAGGCGATGGCCTTCGTCCTTGGGATCATCAAGTATTTCTGTATGGGTGTAGGCATAGGTGCCGATCAAGTCCCAACGCTCAGCCAGACGACCAGTGATGTCGAGTTCCAGGCCTTGGGAGCCGACTTTGCCTGCGGCTTCTGCAATGTTCTTTCCGCCCACTAGCGTGGTAGTGACTACATTCTTTTTGACGATATCGAACAGAGCGAGGTTGATATTCAGCCCAGGCATTGGGTCGTATTTGGCGCCCACTTCATAACTACGCCCTTCCTCCGGTTTGAAGGTACTGAGGTTGTCGTCGACGGTATCGTTGGGCTTGAATGAACGGCTGTAATTGCCATACAGCGACAGGCTCTCGTCGGCTTTATAGACCAATCCCAGGAATGGAACGAAGGCGTCCCCATTATCGTCGCGAACCCCCTCTCGCTTGATCATTCCTTGTTCGGCAAATTGATCGTAATGCTGGTAACGACCACCAACGACCAGGATCCAGCGATCATCGAGGTGCCAGTTGTCCTTCAGGTACACCGAGCTGGAAGTCAGTTTGTTGCTCAAGTTGCTTTGCGGCGCATTTACCGTGCTTGGCTCCCCCAGACCACCGTACACCGGTGCCGCAGGGTCAAAGCCTGGTTGATAAGCGCCGCGATAGGTTTTGCCACGGAATTGATCGGACACCTGATTGTCGACGCCGATCAACAGGTCATGACGCTGGCCGAACAGTTCCTGCTTGCCCATGAAATCCCAACTGGCGTAGCGGGTTTCATCGTCATAGTGCGCGCCGTTGGCGGCACGCTGGAAAACTCCGTTCGACAGCCGCGGCTGCGCAATCGAAAGACTGTACCGGTCGTTGTTCCACCCGTAGGTCACACGAGTTTTCCACACTTCACTCAACTCATACTCGAACCGGGCGGTGGCCGTCTCCCGAATTCCCACACTCTTGGCCCATGGCTCATCCAGGCGCTTTTTATAGTCAATATCAGCTGGATGCCCATCGGTGAATATCGTCCCGCGATCAAACGGATTGGAATATTCGTTGTATTCATAACTCAGGTTCAACGAAGCCCGCTCCCCCGTCCAAGCCAACGACGGCGCCACCAGCGTGCTCTCGTTGACGCCGTAGTTGCGCCAGTAATCCTCATGCCCGCGCTCGGCGATCAGGCGATAAGCCAGGCCGGTATCGCCCAGCGGCCCAGTGGTGTCCAGGGCCATGGTGCCGCCGCCTTCGCTGTAGGCCGAGCCGCTCAACGTGGTGCTTTGGGTGTATTGCGGTTTCTTGCTGATGACGTTGACCAGGCCGCCGGGCTCCAGCGCGCCGTACAGCATCGAGGCCGGGCCCTTGAGCACTTCGACCCGTTCGGTGGTGGCGCTGAAGTTGTGCCCCAGGTTCGAACGCACGCCATCGCGCAGGATCGAGCCGTCGTCGTTGGTGCCGAACCCGCGCTTGACCAGCGAGTCCCGCGAGCCGCCCAGGGTGTTGCCCTGGCTGACGCCGCTGACGAACTTCATCGCGTCGCTCAGCGAGCGCACCTGATAGTCGGCCAGGGTCTGCTGGGTCACCACGTTGATCGATTGCGCCTCTTCCTTGATCGGTACATCGCTCTTGCTCGCCGTGCTGGCTTGCGACGTCGTATAGCCCTCGTCCTGAGTGACGCGACTGCCCTGGATGTCCGTGGCCGGCAGTTCGAGAGCGTCCTGCGCCCACAATGGGCTCGCTATGAAACAGCAGGACAGCGTTGGTAACACACACTTGATAAAGACGTTGCGATTAGCGAGGGAGGTGGAACGTTTCAAGACGCGCACTCATAGAAGGGACGTTAATGAGAGCAAATATACTTTGAGAATGATTCCCAGTAAATCTTTTGTATCAAATGATGATCCCCCCCGAACCCCTGTGGGAGCGAGCTTGCTCGCGATAGCGACGGTACATCCAACATCAATGCAACAGACCCACCGCTATCGCGAGCAAGCTCGCTCCCACAGATTTCGCGAACAGTGATATCAAATAGCCCTATCTGCCCCTAAAGCTTTGGCGCTCGCGGTCGAATGTATTCCATTGAGAGATTTTTTTGCCCAGGAGCAGCGGCATGCAGACGTTAAAGGCCTTGTACGAGTCTATCGAGATGCAGTTTTTCGATACCCTCACCAAAAAGCTGTCGAGCCTTTTCCTGTTGGTGCTGGTCAGTGGCTTGTTGTACTGGGTGGCCCTCAGTGCCCGCGCCGAGATCCTGCTGCAGTTGCGCAACGCGCAGTTGGACGGCGCATTGCTGGGGCAGATCGAAGGCCGACTCGACAGCCTCACCCATGCCCTGCTCTTCGGCGCGGTCCTGACGTTGGGCATGATCAGCTTCATGGTCTGGTATTTCCGCCACCTCATCGTGCGCCCCGTCACCGTCATGACCAAGGCCCTGGAAGAGATCGCCAACGGCGAAGGCGACCTGTCCAAGGACCTGCCACTGGTGACTCACGACGAGATTCGCGTGCTGGCCGGCACTTGCAACCGCTTCCTGGCCAAGCAGCGGGAGATCATCAGCAACGTCCAGGCGCTGACCGTGCACATCGCCGTCGAATCGGCCCGCTCGCTCAAGAACATCAGCGACTCCAGCGACAGTGCCACGCACCAGGCGCGCTTCGCCAAGGAAGTGATGGACCAGAGCAACACCGCCGTGGGCCGCATCGAAGAAGTCTCGCGCCAGACCCAGGGCATCTCCAGCACCACCGCCCAGAACCTGAGCATGGCCCGCGACTCCTACGCCGAGCTGCTGGAAGTGACCGGCAACATCAGCGAAATCTCCAGCAGCCTCAGTGAGTTTGCCACCCTGGTGAGCGCCTTGAACCAGCGTTCGTCAAGCATCAAGTCAATCGTCGGGTTGATCCAGCAGATCTCCGCCCAGACCAACCTGCTGGCCCTCAATGCCGCCATCGAAGCCGCCCGGGCTGGCGAAAGCGGCCGTGGCTTCGCGGTGGTGGCCGATGAAGTGCGAACCCTGGCACAAAACGTCAGCCGGGCCACCGATGACATCTCACGCAACATTGACGCCATGCTCGATGAAGTCAGCTCCACCCACGAGCAGACCACCCAGATCAGCCACAGCGCCCGGGAAACCCAGAAAGTGGTGGAGCGCGCCTCCGGCCATTTTGAAAGCATGATCGGCGATTTCGAATCCACCAACGGCAAGCTGGCGGACATCGCGACCCATATCCAGCAGTTCGCCGACAGCAACACCGGGATCAACGACCGGGTCACCCAGATCCACGCCGACAGCCAGTTGATCGACCTGCGCATGCAGCATTCCGCGACAGCCACCCGCGACCTGTCCGGCGTGGCCGAAAAGGTCCAGGCGCTGTTGGGCCGGTTCGTGCTCGGCCACGGCAAGCTGGATGCCGCCATCACCCGCGCCAGTGAATGCCGCGACACGCTTCAGGTTCGTTTGGAGGCGCTGCAAGGCGAAGGCCTGAACCTGTTCGACCAGAATTACCAGTTGATTCCCGGCACCGACCCCAAACAGTACATGGCCAGCTATACCGAACGCTTTGCCCAGGTCTGCCAGGAAGAATGCGACAAACTCACCCGCAGCACCCCGGGTGGCAAGGTTTCGTTCATTGTCGACAGCAAGGGCTATTGCCCCGTGAACAACAGCTGGGTCTCGAAGCCGCCGACCGGCGACCGGGCGGTGGATTTGCCGGTGTGCCGCAACAAGCGAATCTTCAACGACCCGATCGGCCTGCGCGCGGCAGGCAACGTCCAGCGCTTCCTGCTGCAGACCTACCTGCGCGATACCGGGGAAATCATGACCGAGATCGACGTACCGTTCTTCTTCGGCGGCCGTCATTGGGGCAACTTGCGGGTGGGCTTCGATGCGGCGGTGTTGTTGGCGGAGTGATCAACACCGCAATCAAGCCAGACAACCACCCTGTGGCGTAAACAATCCTGAGAACACCCCAAAAAAACTGTGGGAGCGAGCCTGCTCGCGATGGCGGTGGATCAGTCGACATCATCCTTGACTGACACTCCGCTATCGCGAGCAGGCTCGCTCCCACAGGGGATCGGTGGTGTATGCACATCTTGAGGCCACCCCAAAAACAACTGTGGGAGCGAGCTTGCTCGCGATGGCGTCGGGTCAGTCGCCATCATCGTGACTGACACTCCGCTATCGCGAGCAAGCTCGCTCCCACAAGGGGATCGACCTCAGTTCAACAGCACTTGGGCCCACCCTTGCCGCCGTAACGGGCCTCCTGGCGTTCACGAAAGAACGCCTCGTAGTCCATCATTGGCTTGTCCGGGTGCTTGATTTGCATGTGCTCGACGTAGTTGTCGTAGTCGGGCATGCCGACCATCAGGCGGGCGGCCTGACCGAGGTATTTACCCAGGCGACTCAAGTCATTGAACATCGTTGCAATCCTCTATCAAGCGTCTGGCAGGGCCTGGAATGGCGCTTCTTTGTCCGTGCGTTCCTTGGTGCCCCAGGCGGCGATGCCGACCTTGAGCGCGTAGAACAGGATGCTGAAGACCACGAACAGGAACAACACCGTCAGCGTTGCGTTGGTGTAGGCGTTGAACACCACGTGCTGCATCTGCTCGATGCTCTTGGCCGGGGCCAGGATCTGGCCGGCGGCCAGGGCATCGTTGTATTTGCGCGCCAGGGCCAGGAAGCCGATCGCCGGG
>NZ_ATLN01000083.1:0-16352 GCF_000416195.1 Pseudomonas sp. CFII68 | reverse complement strand
TGGCGCCGCCACTGGCATCCAGGGTCGGCAGGCGCGCCGCGTTGGCGGCGTAGGCGGCGGCACTGGCCTGATGCACCCGGGCGCTGGCGATCTGCATGTCCGGGCTATCGCGCAGGGCTTCACGGATCAGGCCGTCGAGTTGCGGGTCGCCAAGGCTTTTCCACCAATCGCTTTTTGGCCACGCGGCCGGCGACAGCGTGACACCGTTCAGGGATTGCCCGGCCTTGAGGCTCTGGGCCTCGAGGCTCACGCCTTCGGTCTTCAGGCCGCTGTAGCTGGCACAGCCCGCCAGGCTCATGGCCAAGACCACCAGGCTTAATCGGGTACGCAAGGTTTTACGCTTCATTTTCCCCCCATTCGCGACACGGCGATGGGATCACCGGCGGCGAGCAGAATTTTCTTGAGAATCTGTTCGAGGGTTTGCAGCTCCTCGGGGCTGATAGCGCAGGCCAACTGGTTCATGGCCTCGGCGCCGATAAACGGCAGGCGATCGGCGAGGGCCTGGCCGGCTTCGGTCAGCACCAGGCGCACTTGCCGGCGGTCCTGGGCGGAGCGTTCACGGGCCAGGAAACCTTTCTGCTCCAGGCGATCGAGCATCCGCGTCATCGAACCGCTGTCCAGGGACAGGTAACGACACAGCTCGGCCGGCGTCTCGATGCCGTACTGGGCCATGATGATCAACACCTTGAACTGCGCGGCGGTGATGCCGACGGGTTCCATGTGGGTGTCGATGATCCGGTCCTTGAGCAGCGCGGTACGGCCGAGCAGCATGCCGAGATGGCAGTTGTGAAAGTTGTCTGGGGTGAAATGCTTCATCTGACCACCGTTTGCTGCCTAGGCAGTGAATGTATGTCGAGATATTACTGCTTAGGCAGCGAATGTCAATCAAATAGTTAGCTTGCTATTCACATAAAGTGTGTGGGAGCTGGTCCTGTGGGAGCAAGGCTTGCCCGCGATAGCATCACCTCGGTTCGACTGATAGACCGAGTTGCCTATATCGCGGGCAAGCCTTGCTCCCACAAAAGCTCAGCTCCCACAGGGGGTTGGGGGAAGGGTTAGAAATCGCGCTTGTAGAAGATGTCCAACGAGCTGGCGACGCCGCTCGCGGCTTCGAGGTAGACCTTCTTGCTGAGCTTGTAGCGCAGGGCGATGGTGTTGGCCGGTTCGAACACACCAACGCCGTAGCGCAGGCTGAGTTTTTCCGACAGGTTGCCGCTGGCGACCACGCTGGTGGCATTGCCGCTGCCTTGGGTGTCGAGCTGGAAATCCTCGATCCCCAGGTTATTGGCCAGGCTGGTGGTCACCCCCGAGCTGCCCATCAACCCCAGGCCCAGCGCCGCCTGGGCGAGCATGTTGTTGTCCTCGCCGGTGGTGCTCAGCGGCCGGCCAAGCACCAGGTAGGACAATGCCTGCTCCTGGCTCATGGCCGGTTCCGAGAAGATTTGCGTGGCCGGTTGCTCGGCGCTGCCGCTCAAGCGGATGCCGGCGATCACGTCGTCGGTCTGGCGGATCGCTTCGATGTCCAGGTAGGGCTGGTCGATGGGCCCGGCGAACAGCAGCCGCGCCCGTCGCACCGTCAGCCGTTGCCCGTAGGCCCGATAACGACCGTCGTTGAGCCAGAGCTCGCCGCGGGTGTCCATGTTGTCGCCGATGTGAACCTGGCCCTGCACGTTGGCGGTCAGGCCGAAACCCGAGAACGCGAGTTTGTCCTGGCCGACGATCACGTCGATGTCCATCGCCATGGCCAGCGGCGCCTTGCCCTCTTCGGTCTGGTGGCCGACGATCACCGTGTCATCCGAGACCTTGACGGTGGACGGCGGCAGTTCGCGAATGGTGATCTCGCCTTTGGGTACCAGGACCTTGCCGGCAATGGAAAGCCGCTCACCCTGCATGGTGATGTTGAGGTCAGGCGCCACGTCGAGCACCGCATAAGGCTCGACGGTGACCGGCAATTGCGAGCCCTTGAGGGCCAGGTTCATGGTCAGGGCGTCGCCCCAGCCGATGTTGCCGTTCAAGCTGCCCTGCCCGCTCTTGCCACTTTTCCAATTGCCATTGAGCTGCACCGCTTCGCCGGTAATCATTGCCCGCATCTGCAAGGCTTCGAGGCTGACCGGCAGTTCCGGACCAGACACTTCGCCATCGCTGAGCAGCAGGTTGCCGTTGACCTGGGGCGCGAGCAAACCACCGGACAAGGTCCCGCTGCCGTTCAGGTGACCGGTGAGGGTTTCCACCATCGGCAAGAATGGCCGGGCCACGGACAAGTCCAGGCCGGTCAGGCGGAACGAGCCGCTGATGGGTTTGCTGGCCGGTATGGGGTTGATTTGTGCCTGGAGCATCAGTTCGCCGAGCCTGGCGCCGACGAAATTCAGGTCGATGTCGATGCGCTTGGGGGTCAGGCGGCTATTGAGCGTCAGGGTCTGGTACGGGAAGTCCAGCCATTGCGCCTTATCGCCCTCCTTGTCCCGAATCCGTAAAGTACCGCCGCTGGCATCCACCAGGATCCGGCCATTCGGACCGCTGGCCGGCAGGTCCAGTTGCAGGTCCGCGTTGAGCCGCCCCTGCCAGGCAAAATCCTTGGGCATCCACTGGGCCAGGCTTTCGATGGGGAATTGCTTGAGGTGATAGCGCAGCTTCGGCTCCGGCATCAGTCGCTGGTCTTCACCGCACAGGCTGGCCTCACCGGAACGCCAGCAATGCGTGCCGACGTTGAGCGTGCCGTCGGCCAGGCGCTCCAGTTTCGCCGGGGCTTGCAGACGCCAGGCTTGACCGCCGGCCTGCACGTCGCCGCTGGCCAGGCGCCCACGCCAATTGCCCTGGTCGAGCGCGCCATCGAGGGCCAGGGTCGTGTCGAGCTGCGGCCCTTGCAGGTCCAGGTTGAGCTTCTGCTGTTTGATATCACCCTGGCCGCTGACCGTCAGCACGCCCAGTGACGTTTCGCCGACGCGGATGCCGCTGGCCTTGAGGTCGAGCTTGCCGCGCTGGGCGCTGTCGAGGGTCGAGTCCAGGTTCAGGCTTTGCAGACGGTTATCCTGGAAGGCCAGTTGCGTGCCTTGCAGACCGAGCTTGCCTTGGGGGGCCTTGAGCGTGCCGGCCACGTCGACACGGCCGACGACTTGGCCGCGCAATTGCGGCCAGAGCTGAGCCAGGCGTGCGAGCTTGATGTCGATCTGGCCGGTCAGCTTCTCTTGCAGGCTGGCACTGCCGTTGATGCGGTTATCCCCCAGGCGAATGTCCAGCGCGCTGAGCTTCCACTGCTCGCCGGCGCCGCTGGCCTTGGCCTGGAACAGCACTGGCTGGCCACGCAGTTTGCCCTTGAGGTCCAGGTCCGCGTCGAGATCGAGGCGGTCGTTCTTCATCATCCCTTTGCTGCGCAACGGCCCGGCCAGGGTTCCAGGCAATTCGCCAAGCCAATACGCCGGGTTGATGGCCGACAGTTGCAGCGCCGTGTCCCAGGCAATGCCCTCGGCAAATTGCAGGCTCAGGTGCCCTTCGGCCTTGCCCTGCCCCGCCGCGAGCTTGAGCTGCGGCAGATGGATTTGCGTCAGGTCGCCACTGAACGGGCTGTCCAGGCTGAAAGCCCCGGCAGGTCCGTCCAGCGCAGCCTGGAAGTTGCCCAGGTATTGGCCATCGGTGTAGGAGACTTCGCCGTCGAAGCGGCGCAGCGTCACCTGCGGCTCGTCGATCAGCGGATAGAGGCGATGCCAGGGGAAATCCAGCCAGGCAACTTTCGCCTCGGCGCTCAGGCCCTCGCGCCAGTCCACTTGCCCGCTGAGTTTCAGGCTTTGCTGATTGCCGGCGTCCAGATCCAGGCCGGCGATCCGGGCGCCATTGGCGTCCACGGTGCCTTGCAGCAACAACGCCACCGGCCCTTTTTCGGCGGGCAGCGTCGCCTTGCCGAGCAGTTGATAGCCGTTTTTCAGATCGCCTTCGCCGGTCAACTCCAGCTGATTGAGCAACAACGTGTCGGGCAGATCGGCACTGGCCTTGAAGCCGTCGGCGCTGATGCGCACCTTGGCGGGCAGGTTGTCCGCGAGCGGTTGCAGTTCACCGCTCAACTGGCCTTGCAGGTAACCGCTGCTGTCGGCCTTGAGGTTGAGGGTCTTGAGCAGGTTGCCGTCGACTTTCAGGTCCAGCGCCCAGGGCGTGGCGCCCGGCGCCGGCAAGGTCAACCGGCCCTCGGCGTTCAACGGCCAGTCGCCGCCCGGTTTCAGCAGGCCGGAGAGTTTCAGGCTCAGCTCATCGCGCTGCAATTGCACCGAATCGATCCGCATGCCCTCGGCGGTCCAATGGGCAACCAATTGCAGCCCCTTGAGCTGCTCGCTGCCGTTGAACGACAGGCTGCCGACCTGCACATCGCCCAGTTCGATGGCGAGCGGCAAGTCCAGGTCCGGCAAGCTGATCGGGCCGCTGCTCGGCTCATCGGCAGAGGCTGGCAATTGCAAGGCGACCTGGTCGGCCTTGAGCTGTTCGATGCACAGGGTCATGCGGGCCAGGCACAGCGGCGACCAGGCGAATATCAGCCGATCCACCTCCACCCGACTGGCGTCCTGCTGCCACAGCAGGTGATCGGCGCTCCACTGTCCACCCAGCCGGCCCTGAAAATTCTCCACGGTCAGCCCCGGCACCAGGCCGAGGGCCCAGCGGCTGCCGAATGCCGTGCCCAGCACCACGCTCAAGGCCAGCACGACCGCCACCAGCACCCCGGCGAGCGCCAGCAGCGTTAACTTCAAAGCACGCGTCACAGCTCAGGCCCCATGGAAAAGTGCAAGCGGATGCCACCGTCGTCGTCCATCGCATGGGCCAGGTCGAGGCGGATCGGGCCCACCGGCGAAACCCAGCGCACGCCGACGCCCACGCCGGTCTTGAGGCTCGGCAATTCGAGGCTGTTAAACGAGTTGCCCTGGTCGATGAACGTCGCCACCCGCCATTTTTCCGCGATGGAATATTGATACTCGAGGCTGCCAGCGACCATGTAACGACCACCGATACGGTCGCCCTCGGCGTTCTCCGGTGACAGACTCTGGTAGTCATAGCCCCGCACGCTCTGGTCGCCACCGGCAAAAAAGCGCAGGGACGGCGGGATGGATTTGTAGCCATTGGTGGCGCTGCCACCGATCTGCGCCCGCGCCAGCAAGCGATGCTTGTCGAACACCGTGGTCAGGCCCTTGACCATGGCGGTGCCGTATAAAAGGTTGTTGTCCGAAGCCAGCCCTTCCTTGGCGACCTTGGTGTCGAACTGCAAACGGTAGCCGTTGTGCGGATCGATGCGGTTGTCGCTGCGCAGGTAGGAATAGCTCACGCCCGGCATCAGCAGCGTACTCAGGCCCGCATCGTCGCCGAGGCGGTACTCCTCGCGCTGCCATTTGAGCGACACCACCCGCTGCCAGCCGCTGGGCAACTTGCTGTGCCATTCCGGGCCCACGGTGAGCAGTTTGCTGAGGCTGTCGGTGCCGGCCAGTTCTTCATATTGATAACCGCCGGCGTAGCGCATCTTGTCGGTCAGCGGCGGGTCCAGTGGCACGTCGTACCACAGGCCGACGTTCTGCCGGGGCGCCGACACTTCCGCTTCCCAGCCATAGCTGTGGCCCTGGGGGTTGACCCAGTGGCGCGTCCAGTTGGCTTTGGCCCTGGGCCCGACGTCGGTGGAAAACCCCAGGCCCAGACCCATGGTGCGCGGCTTGCGCGTTTCGAGCTTGACCGCCACCGGGATCACGTTATCGGTGGCGGCGGTGGGCGCGGCATCCACGCGCACGCCTTCGAAATAGCCGCTCGATTGCAGGGCCTGATTGAGCTCTGCAATGAGTTCGGAGTCGTACGCCGTGCCGGCCTTGAACGGCACCATGCGCTGCAACAGATCTTCGTCGAACGGCGTGTTGCCCTCAAAACTCACCGGACCCAAGGCATAGCGCGGGCCGCTGTCGTAAATCAGTTCGATGTCGGCGATGCCCGCCTGGGGGTCAACCGACAGCTTCTGCCGGGTGAAGCGCCCGCTGAAAAAACCATAGCGCGAGGCCTGGTTCTGGATGATCCGCTTGGCGTCTTCGTAACGGCCATGGTTGAGCACCGCGCCGGGCTTGAGGGCGGCGTTGCTGGGTACGCGAAAGGCTTTGAGCGATGCTGCGGGGCCGTCGATGCGCACGGTGACGTTGCGCAAATGCACAGGCTCGCCGGGGTCGATGGTCAGCACCAGGCGTGGGTCCTTGCCGCCCTTGACCTCACTGTCGATCTGCGGCTGGTAGTAGCCCAGCGCCTGGGCGGCCTTGCGCGCCTGCTCCTCGGCGCCACGGCTGAAGCGCAGCAAGGCCTCCTCGTCACGATCACCCACACCGCCGATGTAACCTTCTACGTTGGCCTTGAGTTCATCGTTGGACGGCTTGACCCGTACTTCCAATTCACTGTTTGCCAGCGCCGCGCAGCTGAGGGACAGCAAGAGCGCGCCACTGGTCATTCTTCCTGAGAGGTTCATGGCGCGGATGCTATCACGAGCGTAGGTGCCTGATAGAGCCGGACATTTCGCAAAAGTTCGACCGATTATGCCGTTGCGCTTTGCAGAACCTGCGGGTTGGCGTGGAAGAACACATGCTCGCGGATCGGTCCTACCGCCACTTCGCCGATTTCCTCGTAACCCTGGCGTTTATAAAACTCAAGGTAACGCGGGTTGCCGGTGTCCAGCACCACGCCTTGGGAATGCTCGTCCGCCGCGCACCAGTTATGCACCGCCTCAAGCAACTGTTCGCCGAAATGCTTGCCCTGAAACTGTGGGTGTACCCCCAGCAGCGGCAATACATGGACCGCATCCGACGGCAGGCAGGCCAGCACTGCCGCGTGGTATTCCAGGTAGCGCCGGGTGCAACGAAAACCGGTGCTCAAGACCATGCGCAGGCGCCAGGCCCAGCTTTCGGTGATGCCCAGGCGCCGCTGCGGCGGAGCGATCAGGGCGATGCCGATCAGGCGGTCGTTGACCAGCAAGCCGATGGCCGGCAAATCCTGGAGAAAATGCTGCTTGACCAGCTCACGCACCGTGGCCCGTACCCGCTGTTCATAACCGGGACGCTCGGATTCGAACAGGTAGCTGAAGGTCGGCTCGTGGCGATAGGCCTGGTACAGCAACGAACGGGCTTCACGGGAATAACCGCTGTCGAGCATATGGATGTCGGCGATGGCGGTTGCAGTTTCGGGCATGGCGTTGGATCTCCTGGGGCGAGGCTCGGTGAGGCCCTGCTCTTATTGAGTACGAACCCGATAGGGTCGTGATCGTTCCTACATGCAAAGGACATTAGCAGTGCATTTGTCCTACTGCCACGCTGGCCGTGTTCCGACATGTCAGCTAGCATCGCAGTTTTGCCAGGACAGCCGACCATGAAGATCGTCTCCTTCAACATCAACGGGCTGCGCGCCCGCCCCCATCAGTTGGCGGCGCTGATCGAGAAGCACCAGCCGGACGTGATCGGGCTGCAGGAAACCAAGGTCCACGACGAACAATTTCCCCTGGCCGAGGTGCAGGCCCTGGGCTACCACGTGCATTACCACGGGCAAAAGGGCCATTACGGCGTCGCCCTGCTCTCGCGCCAGGCGCCACTGAGCCTGTACAAGGGCTTCGAGGGCGACGACGAGGACGCCCAGCGGCGCTTCATCTGGGGCACCTTCGCCGATGCCAACGGCGTGCCGGTGACCATCATGAACGGTTATTTCCCACAAGGTGAAAGCCGCGACCACCCGACCAAATTCCCGGCCAAGGAACGTTTCTACAGCGATTTGCAGCAATTGCTGGAAAGCCGCTTCAGCAACGACCAGCCGGTGGTGGTAATGGGCGACGTGAACATTTCTCCGGAAGACTGCGACATCGGCATCGGCCCGGACAACATGAAGCGCTGGCTGAAAACCGGCAAATGCAGCTTCCTGCCGGAAGAACGCGAATGGATGGCCCGCCTGAAGAACTGGGGCCTGGTGGACAGCTTCCGTCACCTGAACCCGGACGTCACCGACCGCTTCAGTTGGTTCGACTACCGCAGCCGCGGTTTCGAGGACGAGCCCAAGCGCGGCCTGCGCATCGACCTGATCCTCACCTCCCATGGCCTGCTGCCACGGGTCAAGGACGCCGGCGTGGACTACGAACTGCGGGGCATGGAAAAACCGTCGGACCATGCGCCGATCTGGCTGCAGTTGAGCTGACTGGCGCACACAAAACCCCTGTGGGAGCAAAGCTTGCTCGCGATGAACGATGACACGGTCTTGCAGTTGAACCGTGCCGCCTGCATCGCGAGCAAGCTTTGCTCCCACAGAAATTTTCTGATTGTGCTACCCATTACCCTGCCGCGCCTGACAAGTAGCAACCCTGTCACCTTTCAGTAACCTGACTGACTTAATCTTCCGGCACTTCCTCGGGTTCAGCAGGTACCGGCATGCGGCTGCGCGTTGTCTTTTTCATCGGCCTCTGGCTGCCGTTCATGGCATCGGCCGGCAGTTTGCCCATTCCCGAACAGGGCCCGGCCCTGCGCCTCCAAGGTTCCAACACCATCGGCGCGGCGCTCGGGCCGGCCCTGGTCAGGGGGTTGATGGAAGATCAGGGGCTGCTCAGGGTCAGCAGCGAAATCACCGGTCACGACAACGAGCAGCGCATCGTCGGCCAGACCGTCGACGGCCGGCGGGTGGAAGTGGACATCGCGGCCCACGGCTCCAGCACCGGATTCGCCGCCCTCAAGCAGGGCAACGCCGACCTGGCCGCCTCTTCGCGACCGATCAAGGACAGCGAGCTGAAGGAACTGTCGTCCCTGGGCGACCTGAAAAGTCCCACCGCCGAGCAGGTCATCGCCATTGATGGCCTGGCGATTATTCTTCATCCGCAGAACCCGTTGCGTCAGCTCGATACCGTGCAACTGGCGCGGATATTCAGTGGCGAGGTGAAAACCTGGGAGGCCGTGGGCGGCGTCGGTGGGCCGATTCATCTTTTTGCCCGCGATGAACAGTCCGGCACCTACGATACCTTCAAGGAACTGGTCCTCGGCCGACAGGGCAAACGGCTGGATCCTTCAGCACGGCGCTTCGAATCCAGCGAACAGTTGTCCGACGCTGTCAGCCAGGACCCGCAAGGCATCGGCTTCATCGGTTTGCCCTATGTGCGCCAGGCCAAGGCACTGGCGATTGTCGACGGGGATTCCCAACCCATGCTGCCGCTCAACCACCTGATCGCCACCGAGGACTACCCGCTTTCCCGGCGCCTGTTCTTCTACTTGCCACCCTGGGGAACCAACCCGTGGGCCGAGGCGCTGGTGGCGTTCACCCAAAGCGACAAAGGCCAGGCCATCGTCGCCGCCAACGGGTTTATCGCCCAGACCGTCCAGGCCATGGCCGTCACGCCGAATGCGTTGATGCCCGAGGGTTACCAGGCCCTGAGCCGCCACGCCCAACGCTTGACCGTGAATTTCCGCTTCGAAGAAGGCAGCGCCAGCCTGGACAACAAGGCCCATCAAGACCTGGGCCGCGTGCTCGACTATATAAAGCAGCATGGCAAAACCGATCGACGCGTGACGCTGGTGGGTTTTGGCGACGCCAAGGACGACCCGGCGCGGGCCGACCTTCTGTCCAAACTGCGGGCCATGGCGGTGCGGCGTGAACTGGTCAAATACGGTGTGGCACTGCGAGAGGTACGAGGGTTCGGTGCATTGATGCCCGTGGCGGCCAACAGCGAGGATGAAGGGCGGGTCAGGAATCGGCGAGTTGAGGTTTGGGTTTACTGAACCTGGTCAAACGGCGCAACACAAATCCCTGTGGGAGCAAAGCTTGCTCGCGATGCAGGCACCTCGGTTCGCCAGGAGACCGCGTCATCTTCATCGCGGGCAAGCCTTGCTCCCACAGCGGGACGGTGCGACGTTTCGCTGAATTCCCTCACCACAAAAACCTGGATGTTTATCACATTAGCCCCGGGGTAGGACCAAGCCACATCGTCTTGCGCCATTGCCTACAACTACGCCAGAATCCGCCGGCTTGTGCGCCTTGGGGCCAGGGCTTTATCGTTTCCGGGTCGCTGACGAATCAGCGATCGGGTTTGGTAGCCCGGGTAAAACTAAGGCGCACGGCTCCGGCATATTTATTATGGCGGCTGTGCGCGGGGCGCCCTTGGGCGCGCTGGGTTTGCCTTGGTACCCGGTCTACCAACCTGCGTATAGCCGCCACCTAATGTTTGGTAGCAAAAGGTTGCGGCTCCAATTACCAAGGAGTTTCAATCCATGTTCAAGCCAACACCGAACCCACCGGATACTGATCCATCATCAAAAGCGTTCGACAAAGCCGCCGACCGCATCCTCGATTCCTACCTCAAGCCCAAACCCAGCAAACCCGAGGCCGATCCCGGCCAACTGTTCACCGTCGCCCCTGGCGTCGACACCGAAATCCTACTCGCCAACCTCAGCGAAAACCTGGCCTCGGCCAACGCCATGCTCAGCGACCTGGCCTTCGACCTGGAAGGCTCAAGGCGCCACATTGTCCTGGGCATCCACCAATTGATCGAATTGAGTGGACAGCTGGCAAACCGAGCGCTGGACAACGTCGAAGCGCGCTAGTCGACTCACCACATGGAACTGGCCTCTTTAGAACATCTCCAGAGGCCAACGCGAACCCTGCTTTGTGGCGAGGGGATTCATTGTGGGAGCAAAGCTTGCTCGCGATGCAGGCGCCTCGGTTCCCCAGGAGACCGCGTCGTCTTCATCGCGGGCAAGCCTTGCTCCCACATTCGATCCTTAAAGAACGGGCAGCGCTTTACCGCCCAGCCAACTCCATGATCATCCGCGACAACAGATAAATCCTTGGCACCACACTTTCGACTTCGGCGTATTCCTCCGGCGTATGGATGTTGCCACCGACAATGCCGAAACCATCCAACGTCGGCGTACCGACCCCGGCCGACAGGCTGGCATCCGCCGCTCCACCGCTGCCTTCTTCCGTCAGTTTGCGCCCCAGTTCGCCATAGATGCCTTGGGCCATGGCCATCAACCGGTCCGACTCCGCCGTCTGCGGCATCGGTGGCAGGCCGCGCTTGAGGCTGGTGGTGACTTCAGTGTCGGCGATCAGCTTGTCCTGTGACACCCGGGCCAGGTCTTTTTCGATGCGGTCGAACTCTTCCGGCACCGCCGCCCGCACATCCGCCTTGGCGCTCGCCTGGTCGGGGATCACGTTGGTCCGGTCGCCGGCCTTGATCACCGTGAAGTTGATGGTGGTTTTCTTTTCCGCGTCGCCGAGCTTGCCCAGTTGCAGAATCTGGTGCGCGGCTTCCATCGCCGCATTGCGCCCCAGTTCCGGCGCGACACCGGCGTGGGACGCCTTGCCCTTGACCTCCACCAGCGCCGTGGCACTGCCCTTGCGCCACACCACCAAACCATCGGCCGGGCGACCCGGCTCGAGGTTGAGGGTCACGTCATGGGCCTTGGCGGTTTTCTTGATCAGGTCGGTGGCGGCGTCCGAACCGGTTTCTTCGCTGGCGTCGAGCAGGAAGGTGATTTGCGCATAATTCTTGAAGTCGAGGTTCTTGAGGACTTTCAAAGCGTAGATCCCGGCGACGATGCCGCCCTTGTCATCCATCACCCCCGGCCCATAGGCCCGGCCATCCTTGATGTGGAAGGGACGCTCGGCGGCCGAGCCTTCCTTGAATACCGTGTCCATGTGGGCCATCAGCAGGATCTTGGCCTTGCCGGTACCCTTGAGGGTCGCCAGGATGTGCTGGGTGCCGTCCGAGTTAGGCACCTTTTCAATGGTGGCGCCCAACTTCGTCAATTCATCGATCGCAATATCACCGACCTGGGTCAGCCCCGGCACATAGCCTGAGCCAGAGTCGATATTCACCAACCGTTCGAGCAGTTTCAGGGCCTCGCCCTTGTACTGTTCGGCGTCGTTCAAGACTTGTTGATGGGGCTGCGCGAGAGCAACGGGGGCGAAGGCGCCGAGGGCCAGGCTCAGGCCAAGACTGACGGCCAGACGGGAGCGAAGAGCGGTCATCATCATGATTTCATCCTTGTTCCGTATCGAAAGAGTGCCATAGGCACCCTACCCGACAATGGGCCAAGGCTCTAGACCGCAGGTGGCCACCTCAAGGGGAAATGACCGAGGCCTCCAACGCCTGCCGATGCCGGTAACATGTGACCCGGTTGCGCCCGCCGGTCTTGGCCTCGTAAAGCGCCTGGTCGGCATCATTGAGCCAATGGGTCGCATCGCCATAAGCCGGGTTGAAGGCCGCCAGGCCAATGCTCAGGCTCACCTTCAGCGCCGGGTTCTGTTCATAGCTGAGCGTCGCAAAACGCTCGCGCAACCCGTCCATGGCCTGCACGGCATTGTGAAGCGTCAGGTCCGGCAGAATCACACAGAACTCGTCCCCGCCATAACGCCCGACCACATCGGCGGCGCGCAGGTTCTGCTTGAGCATCTTGCCAAGCTGGCGCAACACGATGTCGCCGGCGACATGGCCATAGGTGTCATTGATGGCCTTGAAGTGATCGATGTCGATCAGTGCAATCGCGCCGCGCCCTGCCCCGTCATTGGGGTGACGCTGGCAGCGCTGGAACTCCTCGTCGAGGCGATCTTTCCAGGCGCCATGGTTAAGCAAGCCGGTCAGGCTGTCGGTGCGACTCAGGGCCAACAACTCGCGCTTTTGCCGGCCCAGGATGTAGGCCTGGCGATAGCAGAACCAACCCAGCGCCATTGGGTACAGGCACAGCAACGGCAAACACGCATAGATCTGCGCCGGGCTGGTCATGGGCACGCTGGTCAGCGGAAAGATCAGCACACCCACGATGATGCCCGTCACTTGGGCCAGCACCCCGATAAGCAGGAAACGCAGGCCGCCGATGGCAACGTTGTTCATCGCCATCATCGCCAGCGTGACGGCCGTGGGCAGCGGGTTGAACTGCATCGCCACGACCCAGAAGCCACCGAGCACCGCATCGATCAGTAAATTGAGGTGTTCGACGTAGTACGGCCTCGAACAATGCCGGCCCCACCAGTAGGCCAAATGTGGCCAGAGCAGGCCGTTGAACAGCATGAACCCCCAGACCCACGGCGCCGGTTCGAGGGGAAAGACGGCAACACTCACCAACAGCAACCCCAGCGTCAGGCCCAGAATGCGCGATATATAAAGCCTCCTGGCCAGCGTCCGTCCCTTTTTTCCCGTTTTTTGCATAAGAACCTCTGCACCGCGGGTTTCCCAAGTCATTGGGACGGGGGGTAGCTTGGAGTCTATCAGGGCAGCATCAAATAGCCACCATTGAATGAAGGGGTATTTATTCTCCTTCAAATGTCGGGCACTGCCGCGGATCTTGGCTATACATGAGTCATCCGGCGGCTGTCATAGCAAGTAGCAAAGCAAATGCGCCATGTCATCGCGATGTGCTCGGGTTTCAGCTTCACTTAACGGTATCTGACCCGTCGGCTCAGACTGGCCGATCACATTCTGTCCTGACCCATGGAGGGCAAAACATGCTGGTGTTGTGGGTAGTCCTTGCCGTGTTTATCGCCTGGAGTTGGTTGACGTATCCAGGCATCGGCCATGTGCTGTACGACATGGGCATGGCGCTGGAGGCACGTCTCTACCGGTTGCACAAGATCACCGTCCCCATCAGCGAGATGACCGTATCGACCTGGCAAGGTGGGCCCTATGAAGCGTCCGGCAGCATCCTGATGCTGCATGGCTACAGCGCCGACAAGAATCTCTGGCTGCGCTTTGCCCGGCATTTTGTCGGCGACTACCGGGTGGTGGTGCCCGATCTGGCCGGCCATGGCGAAACCGGCTTCAAGGCCGGCGGCGGCTATGACATCCCGACCCAGGCCCGGCGGGTGATCGAATTGCTCGACGCCTGTGGCCTGGACAAGGTCCACGTGATCGGCAATTCCATGGGCGGTTACCTCGCCGCATGGCTGGCGGCCACGTCGCCCGAGCGCGTGCTGACCCTGGCGCTGATCGATCCGGCCGGCGTCACTGCCCCCGAAGCCAGCGACATGGAACGCCACCTGGCCGCCGGGCATAACCCGTTCCTCGTCGACTCGCGGGACGATTTCGCGCCGTTCTACGCAATGACCATGGCCTCCCCGCCCTGGGTGCCCAGCGTGGTGCTGGCGGCAATGGCCGAACGTTACGAACGGCGCCGCGATGAACTGGCGGAGATCTTCGTCGATTTTCGCGCCAGCCCGCCGATGGAACCGCGCCTGGCCGACATCAGCGCCCCGTCGCTGCTACTCTGGGGACGCAAGGACCGGCTGATCGACGTCAGCAGCGTGCCGGTGTGGAGCAAGGGCATCGCCGATTTGCGGGTGGAAATCTGGGACGGTATCGGCCACATGCCCATGGTCGAACGACCGGGGAAAACCGCGGCGCTGTACCGGGAATTTCTCAAGGGGTTGGGGCAGTGACCGTCATGCAAGGAATCTCCCTGTGCGGGGCTCCGTAGGAGCTGCCGCAGGCTGCGATCTTTTGATCTTGATCTATAGGGTCTTTCGCTCAAGACTCAATCGCCAGGGGAAAGATCGCAGCCTCGTTACACTCGTCAGCTCCTACAGGGTATCGACTTCATGAACATCCTCTACGACGAACACCTCGACGGCCCCTTGCCCAAGGTGGACAAACAAGCCCTGCTTCACACCTTGCAGACACAGATTCCAGACCTGGACATCCTGCACCGCGAGGAAGACCTCAAGCCCTATGAATGCGATGGCCTGTCGGCCTACCGCACCACGCCCCTGCTGGTGGTATTGCCCAGGCGCGTCGAGCAGGTGCAGGCGCTGCTCACGCTCTGCCATGGACAGAATGTGCCGGTGGTCGCCAGGGGCGCCGGGACCGGTCTGTCCGGCGGCGCCCTGCCCCTGGAAAGTGGCGTGTTGCTGGTGATGGCGCGGTTCAACCAGATCCTGCACATCGACCCCGACGCCCGCACCGCGCGGCTTCAGCCCGGTGTACGCAACCTGGCGATCTCCCAGGCGGCGGCACCGTTCGGGCTGTATTACGCACCAGATCCCTCGTCGCAGATCGCCTGTTCCATCGGCGGCAATGTCGCGGAAAACGCCGGCGGCGTGCACTGCCTCAAGTACGGCCTGACGGTGCATAACCTGTTGAAACTGGAAATCCTCACCGTCGAAGGCGAACGCCTGACCCTGGGCAGCGAAGCCCTGGATTCGCCGGGCCTGGACCTGCTGGCACTGTTCACCGGTTCCGAAGGTTTGCTGGGGGTGATCACCGAAGTGACGGTCAAACTGCTGCCCCGGCCCCAGGTCGCCAAGGTGCTGCTGGCCAGTTTCGATTCGGTGGACAAGGCCGGGCGAGCGGTGGCCGACATCATCGCCGCCGGGATCATCCCCGGCGGCCTGGAAATGATGGACAACCTGGCGATCCGCGCCGCCGAGGACTTCATCCACGCCGGCTATCCCGTGGAAGCCGAAGCGATCCTGCTGTGTGAACTGGACGGGGTCGAGGCCGATGTCCATGACGATTGCGAACGGGTCCGCCAGGTGTTGGAGCAGGCCGGTGCCACCGAGGTGCGCCAGGCGCGGGACGAGGCCGAACGGCTGCGCTTCTGGGCCGGGCGCAAGAACGCCTTCCCGGCGGTGGGTCGCCTGGCGCCGGATTATTACTGCATGGACGGCACCATCCCGCGACGCGCCTTGCCCGAGGTGCTGCAGCGCATCGCCAGCCTCGGTGTCGAGCATGGCCTGCGCGTCGCCAACGTCTTTCACGCCGGTGACGGCAACATGCACCCGCTGATCCTGTTCGATGCCAACCAGCCCGGCGAACTGGAGCGCGCCGAAACCCTGGGCGGGAAAATCCTCGAACTGTGTGTCCAGGTGGGCGGCAGCATCACTGGCGAACACGGTGTGGGCCGGGAAAAAATCAATCAGATGTGCACGCAATTCAACAGCGACGAACTGAACCTATTCCACGCGGTAAAAGCAGCGTTCGATCCCCAAGGCCTGCTCAACCCCGGCAAGAACATCCCGACCCTGCACCGCTGCGCTGAATTCGGTGCCATGCACATCCATGGCGGGCAACTGCCGTTTCCCGAACTGGAGCGTTTCTGATGAGCCGCGAAGCCGACCAGGACGCCAGCGACCTGCTGCTCGAACAGGTCAATCGCGCCCGGGCCAACGCCACGCCGCTGCGTATCCAGGGTTCGAACAGCAAGGCCTTCCTGGGGCGCGAAGTGGCCGGCGAAGTGCTGGACACCCGCGTGCATCGTGGCATCGTCCACTACGACCCCACCGAACTGGTCATCACGGCCCGGGCCGGCACTCCGCTGCGGGAACTGCTTGCCGCCCTCGACGCCGCCGGCCAGCGGCTGCCCTGCGAACCACCAGCATTTGGCGACGACGCCACGGTCGGC